>JAUYGA010000170.1 GCA_030690755.1 Nanobdellota archaeon | reverse complement strand
TAGACCTATCTGCTTAAGGAACGTAAACTCAGTTGTCAAGTTGCTTATTTGCCTGGATAACTGCCCTAATAACGCGCCACTCAGGAACGCTCATATGAATCTCAACAGAATCTTTTTCACCATCTGAAGCAGGAGGAATTGTTTTTATAATCTCATATCTGCAATCGCTGCTAGGCTCATCAACTGCTTTGAAACCAGTTATGAAAATATTTTCATATTGCGCTAATTTTTTTATATTGTCATCCTGAGGAAGCGTGTAATTGTCAGTGTCGCACTCAAGGCGGGCATAAAATTTCTTAAATTCGCCAAAAGAATAAGATGGAGAAAATCCTGTCCTTCCTTCCTCCCAAATGGTTAGTAAATTTTCTAAAATAGGATCATTGTTGCTGTAAGAATTGTTCAGATCATGAGAAGATAAGTGACTATCCAAACGCTCATCCATGGCTTGCTCTGCATTCTTGGTTCGAGCCATACAAACCTTATCGTGGTTTTTAGCTTCTTTAGATACTTGATGATTCATTATTACATAAGAAGCCACAATAGACACTAATGAAGTTGTTGTTGCAAGAGCCATAGTTGATAATACCACTTTGACCCTTGATTTATAATTTGCGTCTGACATTATTAGTCCCCCAATCAAATAGTTGAAAACCACTAATATTATGCTACTAAATAGTAGTCATTTATAAATCTTCTGGTTGAAATAATGCGCACAACATCCTAAAATCAAAATCCAATAACGCAGAAAACATCATAAATCAAGACAAATCATTCATAAGATATGACAAAAGAGTATAGTCTTTAAAATATTCCTTCAAATGCGAATCCTCAAAAGTGAATCCGTTAAAGGATTGTTTCCCGAACTGTTCAATAAATGGCTTTAAAACAGAATAACAGTCTGAAGTGATTGAAACGACATTATTTACATTCTTTTTTTTAGCAAATGCTCTGCCTAAATTCAAAAGTTCTTGAGTTGTTTTGTGGTCTACTTCTGTGAACCTGTAAGGTTCTGTTGTTGACTGGTCCAGAACATTCTTCTCTGATTCAAAAAGGCAATAGCGCTGGTTGTCATGAAATCTGAACTCGACATTGCCTTTGCATGTGAAAGGAGCCATCCTCCCAACGCCATTATCTGAACTGCCAACAATATAAAAGACAGGCTTCTTAGCATAAATTAAACTGTTGTTATTGCCTAGCTCAATTCCACCCGCGGAGAAAATAAAACCATTAATTATCACATTATGAAGCAGATTATCGTGAACCTGGTCATCGCGATAACTGAATTCTGTCTCAAAAACCTTAGCAAGATAACCTTTCTGGTTCTTATGCCAGTCACGATGACATATGTTTATTGATTTTATTAAAAATTCTAAGTTGCGGTTCATTTTGATTCCTGCCGTATAATAATACTGAATAAATAATACTGAATAATCTACTCTTTACTCTTTCTTTGGCAAGCAGTTTTAGCAGGCTGTTTATAAAATTATTGGAATTTAGGGAAAAATTAAGAGTGCAATAAAGAAGCAGATCAGCTCATAACTAATCAGTTTTTAACAGTTATAATCTAGCACCGATAACTTTTTAAATTATCTTTAATTTTAATATGGTATGCAACTTGACCAAGAAGAATTAAGAAAACTGCAAGAAAATTTAGGAATGAACCGCGAGATAAAGTTCGGTGTTGACGAAAGTAAATCTAACCTTATTTATGTTATTGAACAAGAAGATGGTAAAAAAGAGGCATATGAAGTAAATCCCGAGAAAAAAACATATGCTTTGGTTTGCGATGGAATAATTCCTGGAGAAGATTCTGTACAAAAAGCGTTAGATATTTCGCGGTATATGGATGAATCAATTAATATTATTGATGATTTAATGAGTCGTACTGAAGTACACCTAGACGAAAAGGGAAAGCCGCACGTAAAATTCAACGAAGCAGTGAACAAAGCGGCATTGCCGCAAGAATCAAGTCAGTTGGAAATAGTTGCTATGAAAGCTGCCGAATTCAATGATATGGTAAAAGATTATGAAAAAAGACCTGCTAACCTTCATGTCTTTATGACTGATTCTTAAAATAATCCGCTGGAATAATATTTTTATCAAAATTTATGAGAAATACGATTTTATCCTTAGAAACTATTCATCGCTTCTGATTTCCTGCCACTTAAACAAGCCGGTTTTTTTAAAAATTTTAACGATTCTGCCTGTGTATACCCCTCTTCCCTCATGATTTACTGCATTTATGCACACACCAACCCTCAACTCTTTTTTTGGCAGATATGTCGGCTTGTGGTTTCTTATCTGTTCCTTTTGGTAGTCACTAAGTTTTGACTGAGAAAACAATATTATCTCAAAAAGACCTTCTTTAGTTCTGAGAGTGTAACGCGCATGACGACCATCATTCAAATCCTGCGCATCTATCCTGTAAGTTGATCCTGACTCAGTCACAACCTTTAATATTTCTTTTTTTGCCATTTTGGTTAACTTTATTTATTTAGTTTATTTAATTTATTTTCTGCTCAAGGCTTTTTCCCTCAATCTCTTCTTTCAGCTTTTCGACAAACGCAATTGTGTTCATACCGAAAGTTGTTTTTCCTAATCTGTTTCTTGCGCTCACTGTCTTATTTGTCTCTTCTTTCTCGCCTATTGTCAAAATGTAAGGGATTTTCTTGCTTTGCCCCTCGCGGATTTTGTAAGAAATCGATTCGCTTCTATAATCAGTTTCAACCCTTATGCCTGCTTCTTCCAGTATTGCTTTTACTTCATTTGCATAATCCATAAATCTATCAGCAACAGTGATGATGGATACCTGCACTGGTGCCAACCATAAAGGAAATTTCCCTGCAAAATGCTCTGTTATTATTCCTATGAATCTTTCGATTGAGCCATAAATAACTCTGTGAATCATTACCGGACGGTGTTTTGAGTTATCCTCACCGACATAATATATGTCAAATCTCTCAGGCAGGTTCATGTCCAGCTGGATTGTTCCGCACTGCCAGTTTCTTCCAAGCGCATCCTTGATATGAAAATCAATTTTCGGACCGTAAAATGCTCCATCTCCTGGATTTATCTTATATTCTTTTTTCAATGAATCTAAAGCAGATTTCAAACCATTTTCAGCAGCAGTCCATTGCTCCTCTGTGCCTATTGATTTCTCAGGTCTTGTGCTGAGCTCCATGCGATATTCAAAGCCAAACAGTTTGTAAAATTTGTCAATCAGGTTCATTACCCCAATAATCTCATCTTTTATCTGCTCAGGCATCATGAAAATATGCGCATCATCCTGAGTAAAAACTCTCACTCTGAAAAGCCCAGATAATACTCCGCTTAGTTCATGCCTATGCACAATTCCAAGCTCACCCACTCTTAATGGAAACTCCTTGTATGAATGAACTTTTTCCTTATACATAAGAAGACCGCCTGGACAGTTCATCGGCTTTATTGCAAAATCCTCATTATCAATTTTTGTCAGATACATATTCTCGCGATAATTCATCCAATGACCTGATGTTTCCCACAGATGTTTGTTCAACATTATAGGGGTCTGAATCTCAACATATCCTGCATTTGTATGTTCTTTTCTCCAGAAGTCAATCAATAGATTCTTCAGAATCATTCCTTTAGGCAGAAAGAATGGAAATCCAGGACCTTCATCATGGAAGGAAAATAAGTCAAGTTCTTTTCCGATTTTTCTGTGATTGCGTTTTTCAGCTTCCTCAATCAAATGCAAGTATTCATCAAGCAGCTTTTTTTCAGGAAAAGCAACACCATAAATTCTCTGAAGCTGCTTGTTTTTAGCGTCCCCTTTCCAATAAGCGCCTGCAATCTTTGTCAACTTGAATGCCTTTATCTTTCCAGTAGATTCAACATGAGGACCTCTGCATAAATCTGTGAACTCGCCTTGCTCATACAATGATATCTTCTCTCCTTTAGGAAGCTCTTTGATCAATTCAATTCTGTAAGGCTCATCCTCTGATTGTTTAATGGCCTCTTCTTTTGAGACTTCAATTCGTTTGATTGGAATGTTTTTCTTGACAAGCTCTTCCATCTTCTTCTCAATCTTTTCAAGATCTGCAGGCGTAAACGGAACATTGCAATCAAAATCATAATAAAAACCGTTTTCTATTGCAGGACCTACACCTAGTTTTGTATCAGGGAAAAGTTCTTTTACAGCTGCGGCCATCACGTGATTAGCTGAATGCCAAAAAACTGCTTTTCCATCCTTTGAATCAAATGTGAGAATCTCAATCTTGGCATCTTTTGCGATAGGTGAGGTTAAGTCTGTCAAAGTATCATTTACTTTTGCTGCAATTGCTGCATCGGCAAGTCTTCTTCCGATTCCTGCAACTATCTCTTTTGCAGTTACTCCTGCAAGATATTCTTTGCTGTTTCCGTCAGGAAAACTTATTTTTATTTTCTTCTCCATTTTAACACCCGGTTTTACGTACCTACAACGTACGATTTTCTCTTTATCTTTTACTCTTTATCTTAATTTTGAGAAACATAGAGCTATTTTCTATGGTACATTTTTCCAACACTACAATTACTCAAAATTAGATATTCCAGACATAATTTTATTCGAGTTTTTAAAACTTTCTTTGATTGGCTGCATTAAAATGTATAACAACTCACCAGTAGGCCAAAAACGTTTTTATAGTCCAGTGTGTAATATTCCCTTATGTCGCTTTATGAACTGCTTAAAATAACAAAAGAGAAATTAATTCTCACAGGTTTCACTTCACTAGCTGCAATACTATTCATGCTATTTGCGCCTTTTTTAGGTTATAGGACTGCTTTCCTTAATATGGATGTTTCAATGCAAATCCTCATTATAATCTTGGCATTCATCCTGAATATCATACTTTATTATCCTTTTTCCTGCGGAATTTTTTATCTGATAAGAAGGTTTTATTACAAATTAGCTGACGCGCCTGAAAAAAAGAGTGAAGAAGAAATTGAAGACGAAATCATAAATAAAATTAACAAAGATGAAGATGATGAAGAGAATAAAAACGGATATCTTGAAAAAGTCGCTGAAAAAAAATCAAAACTCACCTATAAAGATAAACATAAAACCAAACATGAGTCAAAACACAGAGCAGAAAAAATAGCTAGAAATTCAACAAAACGAGAATCTAAAAAACAAAATCAGATAAACGCAAGTTCATTCAATCTTACAGTTGCAATACTGTTCATACTTGTTCTAAATCCAATCGCTATCGGCGGATATTTGGGGTTGATGAAATATCTTAATAATACCTATATGTACCAGCCTTGCGGTGTTAAAATCGTCGCATTTGCAGATCTCTCTCCAGCAAGAGATTCTGGATTAAATATCAATGACACAATAATACTCGCCACTCGCCCAGGCTATAAAGAACAATATAAAATAAACACTGGCAAAAACCTTGCAGATTTCCTTGCAGGTGTTCCAGTCACAGAACTCATATTATTAAGCACCAGCGCAGAAACATATACAATACAAACAGCAGAGAATCCTAAAACAAACCTGGCAATGGTAGGCTTCGACGGCCAGGATATGTTCTGCAGAAAATAAATTGCAATAAAATCACAACATTAAGCTTTATATACTTCTTTGATTGTGAATCCTATATGACTGAAATAATAAACTTCGAAACGTTCGACAGGGAAGCTGTTAATATCTTATCTGATTTTCTTAAACTGCACTTTGAATTCGCAAAAACACAGATAAAAAACCACAATACAAAAATTAAGCTTACCAGAGAACTATCTCAACGTTTCAAAATAAAAGACATAGCTGCTTTAAAAAAAATCAAGCCAACAGTTTTAGCAGTTGTGAAAAAAGAACTTGTTCTGTGTCAGAGACAGACAAAAATCGTCCAGAATATTCTTAACCGGATAAAACCTTTTTTTGCAGGAAAACTGCTTGAACAAAATTTTCAGCAGCAAGTTTTGGGAACACTCGAATTGGTAATCAAAGAATTGCATATGTATCATGCAAAGATAAATGAACAGCATATCTGGCTGAAAAGAAATCCCTCCATCGAGATGGCTGAATTTATAGAGCAATTTAAGTCCCGGCTAAAATATTCTTCAGGATTCCTTTTCAATATTAACCAATCAGCCAGCAAAATTATGAAATTTATAGATTTTTATGATTCTAATATCATCATAGAACCGATGAGCAAAAGCACTTTGAATGAAGCGATTGTCTTGACAAAACAGGTTTTTCCTGAACAAGGGCTTGAGCCTGCATGGATGGCCTTCAAAGCATCACTTGGTATGAAACCTTACACTTACATATCAAGAATAAGGATCAGCTTTCTCAAATATTGGGTTGTTGTGCAGCATAGAAAAGTGATAGGCGTGACAGGAATCTATCTTTATAACAAGGACCATGATGCTGTGTGGGGCGGCTGGAGCGCAATGAACCCTGCTGCAAGAGGATTTGGGCTTGGCAAAGCAATGTTCTTAAGAACTATCCGTGAAGCAAGACTGCTCAAAAGACCTTATTTAAGATTATATACATCAGATTCTCCGACAGAAGCTGTCGCTAATAAGATATATGACAAGTATGGCTGCAAACCTTACAAAGAAGAACCGATTAAAGGAAAACCATTCAAGCTGATATACAGACAGATGAATTTGTCCATGTTTGATTTCATCCCAATGAAAGCTCCAGCAGCAGCTGATGCCAAAAAGCATGCTTCTAATTAAATTCTATTTCTTCATAGCTTTTTCTATCTCGCCCGAATTCGTTCGCTCTTCAGGAGGAATGTATTTCAGGCCAAGAGCATTATAAACATCTTCCTCTGTTTTTCCTGCCAAGAATTGGTTTGTTTTCTTGTCAAAGACACCGTATTCATTCAACTTGAATCCTTTTTTGATTGCAATTTTTCTGAGAGATATATTATGCATCTTATTTCCTGTAAAATATTGCAGCGCTGCTCCGAAACATTTGTCCTCAACAACCCTTACATCCACCTGAAGGTTTGAATCAAGAATCACAGCAGACCTTGTCTTTCCTTTTGCAAGAACCCTCTTCACATTCGGCATTTTTGTGAAATAATCCATGACTTTTATAGGATTTTTTGCTGTCATGAGAACATCCAGGTCTCCAACAGTGATTTCTTTTCTCCTGAAAGATCCAGCAACAATTATTTTTCTGACTTCCTTAAATTTCTTCAGCTGCTTTGCAATGCTCTCTGCGATAGGCCTTACTTCAGAATAATCAAAACGCTTTTTTCCTGACTTGAAAAGCTGGATTCCTTTTTCTAAGTTCTCTTCTGTCTTTTCTGCAAATCCTTTCAGGCCAATAAGCTTGTGCTGTTTCAAAGCTTTTTCCAAATCACCTATATTTTTGATATTCTTTTTCTTAAGGAGAATTTTGACTTTTTTCGGACCAAGACCCTGGACTTCCATAAGCTTTTGAAAACCCTTTGGCAACGATTTCAGGAGCTCCTGGTGTTTTTTTATCTTTCCAGTCTCGATGTACTCGACAATTTTCTTGCCGATGCCTTCGCCGATTCCAGGGATTTCCTCTAAGGTTTTCAGGCCGCCTTTTTTGTAAATATCAGAAAGATTTTCAGGAATAACTTCAATAGCTCGAGCAGCCTTTCTATACGCCTGCGGCTTCCACTTGACTTCCTTAATTTCAAGAATATCAGCCATCTCATAAAAGATAGTTGAAATTTCTTTGTTTGTCATAATTGGTATAAAGGGTTATTAGAATATTTAAGGTTTTTTGTTTGAATACTTTTTTTTAACGTGTCTGATTAACTCTTCAACATCTCTTTCTAATTCCTTTGTAATTGATTCATAAACTATTTCGTCATCAACATTTCCATATTGATGAGAAATTATATTTCTCATCCCTTTTGCATCTTTTAATCTGGGCGCTAAGTCTAAAGGGATTATTTTATCGTCTGCAAGTATATCAAAAGTTTCCTTGTCTTCTTCAGGAATCTTAAGGTCCCTGTCTTTTATAACTAAAAAAGCTAGATCAACAATAGACTCAGTAATCTTCTCGAAATATCTCTCGCAGGCTGCTTTTTTCTCAAAATTCTGCTTATACTCTTCAAAATCAGCAGGCATTATAGAACTGAGTTCATCAAGATACTTTTCAATTTCCTCAATTTTATCATTAATTTTTGCGGCTTTCATAGATACTTCTTCCTTTCTCATCAACTTCTTTCTTTATTTTTTTGTCTAAGATGTTGTATACTTGCACATCAATTTTTTCAGAAGTTCTGCCGAGGATTCTCTTTCTGAAATTTGTTGCTTCTTTGAGACTTATCTCATCAAATATGATCGCAAGATCAATATCAGATCTGAAAGTTAATTTATTTTCCACTGCTGAACCAAATAACTTAATGGTTTTTATATGGCTGTGCAAAACATCTGCCAGAATTATCTCTTTTGCTTCATTTATTTTCTTTTTGATTTCAGCCCCTTTTTTTAGTTCAAATTCTTTTTCAAACTTTGAAGCCTCTTTGATAACATCAAGCTTTTTTCTGATGTCCCTAGAAAGCCTATTCTTCTCAGACTGCGTCAAATTTATCCCTAAAAGTTGTTTTTCTATTATCTTTAATTCTCTTTTACCAAACAGCTTCCTTACGTTTTCATTTTCCTTTAAAAATTTTAGCAATCCCATGTTGTTTTATAGATTTTACTGAATAAATAACCTTTATTTAGGTTATTATAACCATTATTAAGGTTATATTTAAATGTTTCTGTTAGTTCAAAGACTTAGTTTTATTAGAAGAATACTAATCAGCCAATAATTAAACATGATAATAGCCGATTCTTGTTTTCGGGCCTTCCACAGAAATATTTGTGATTGTATTATAGGCCTCGGTTATCATCTTGTTGATTATGCCATCAATATGCTCTGAATGGATTTTCAACTGCTCTATTTCAGGAGTTGATATTGCCTTAACAGATTTTGCATTTGCTCCTTTGTTTTCAAAAGAAGGCAATTCCAAGGAAAGAGCTCCGTAAATCAGTGAAGCAGCATAATTTAGGCCTTTCTTATTCTTCCTCATAAAATCAATCTCTTTTCTGAATTCGCTCGCAGCTTCCAAAAGCCTGTTTTTTGTAGGATTATGAATAAACATGGCAATTGTTCCGTCTTCATATTGGAATGTGTTGTTTTCTCCCAGTTTTTTTATCAACTGAAAAGGATTTGTTTTTTTATCATAAAAATCAATGTTCTTGAATAGCATTTCTGCCACAATCTTGTATGCTGTTGCCTCCAACTCTTTGCTATGATAAGTAGGATTCTCGCCGACAACCATCAGATCTGAGCCAGCCCTCTCATTTGATAAGGGAGTGAGTATGTTTTCAAGACTTTTTTTTGAGTTTGTTGGAACAAGCATTGTTTTAATTGCAAGACCATTAATGAGCATAGGTTTGTTTTTTTCCCCATAATCTTCAAACGACTTAGAAATTCCCCTCTGGAGCCCATTGCCATAAACAAAAAACAATTCCCTCGCAACAGTGATCCTTTGTTTTTTATTAACGTTAGAAAAGACATTCTCCTTAAAAGCGTCAAAATTAAATGAATGCTCTGGAAGAATCTCCCTAAGTTGTTCCATCACAAAAGAACAATATTTCTGTTCATTTAATTTTCCAGGAAAATCAATTAAAACCGAATCATTAAAAACGATTAATGTCGATTCTCCTTGTTTTGAAATTTTATAATCCATTTTTTCCATTCCTCATCAATAATTGAACAATCAAATAATTCTAATAATTAAGTCTACTGCAAAGTAGTCACAATCTATTTAAAAACGTATCTGTTTTTAACAGAAAAACAGCCCACACATCGACTGAAGAACATATGAGGATCATCTCTTAAGAACTTTCTCAGCCCGCTTAATCATCTCTTTTTTAAGGCCTATAAAGACCCCGCCATGTTTAGCGCCAACAAAAGAATTCTCGCCAGGCTTGATGATGTCATTCAATTCATCAAGCTCAATGTCAATATGCGTTACACTAGCGCCTGATTTGCCTTTCTCATGCAGATAGACTTTCGCATTTCCTACCCCTATGTAATTTTATTATGCACTCTTTCATCTTTCAGAATGCGCTTAAAAATAAACTCTAATAACCATTCTTTACCAGCTTTCCTTCTTTAAATAAATCAACTATTGTGTTGACGCCTTTTTCTGTCAGCTGATAGCAATAACCCTTTCTAATTACGCCTCTACTTATAATACAGTCATTGTTGTCAGACAAAATAACATCGCCGTTTTCTTCCAACTGTTTCAGTGCATTATAATCTTTACCATTTGCTTTCATTTGGCAGCCGAGAAGAGGAACTTCTGGTATGCTTCTGTATAAATCAAGTATAGTCTGAAGAGGCACCAAATGCTCTGGTTTGTAATCCAGTTTAACATCTCCTTGTTCTAGACGATCCTCAACAGTACCCTCGCTTTTTTTAGCACCCCTAAGAAAAGCAGGAATAAAACGTCTATAATCTATTTTCAAGTTATAACCGGTTTTCATTTTATATGCCCCCTGAATGACCAAGAAATCAAGCACCTATTTTAAACTTTTCGCTTGAAATAAGAAATTTAATGCTTTTTCAAGACTTTTTCTGCCCGTTTAATCATCTCTTTTTTCAGGCCGATAAACACTCCGCCAGGTTTAGCGCCGACAAAAGAATTCTCGCCAGGCTTCATTATATCGTTGAGTTCATCCAGCTCTATATCAACATGAGTGACGCTCGCGCCTGATTTGCCCTTCTCATGAACATAGACTTTCGCATTTCCTAGGAATTTCTTCCCTTCTCCTGGACCTGACATGAGCTCAGATGTTTTTCAGGATTATTTAATTCTTTTGTTCTTTAATTTTTTATACTCAGAACAACTGATCTTCATCACACACAAAGCTAATTAAGATACACCAGAAACATTTTTAAGAGTTTTTCCAGAGCGAATCAAGCACTGTTTCTCTTTCTGAGAATATTTCAAAATTTCCAAAAACCAATAAGTTTTCAACTGTGCTTCTTAGCTCATCTGCCAAAACCTTTTCATCAATTATGTCAGAAAAACCAAATGTCCTTAATGGTTGACCTGCGACTTGAAAAAATCTTGCGCTGCAAGCATCCTGAGGAGAAGCCCTCAAGCAGGTTGCATCAATCTTCTTAAAACCTGTATTTTTTAAAATGTCCTCTGTGACATTATCAATTGTTTCATCCTGACATCCATTGTCTGGAAATTTTACGCCGTCCCTTCTGTTCGCATCAGGCCAAGAATTGAGAAAATAGTTTGACAACGGATGGTTTTCTCTCATCAGCGCGCCTGAAATCCTGTAATCAAATTCAAGATGCTTATCGTGCTCGAATATTGACAAATCAAAGAGATTTATTATTCTCATTGCTTCATCTGCCAATTCTTCATGAATTTCCCTGGATTTGCCGAACTGACAAGGCGCGCTCTTGGTGATTATTGCGTAAATTGAAGTTGCTGTTGTTGGATCCAATGAATTGTTTTTGTCTGCCTGGTCTGCTTTCTCCTCATAGCCTGCGCTGACCGCTATAATCGCTTTATTGCCTGAAGAAAGATTTAACATAGAGGTCATAAATCCAAAACTCAGATAAGGCGAGATGAGTTTTTTTGCCCTGTTTTGTTCATTTTTTAACTGCTCTATGACTGCATCAGGATCCATTATTTCATAAACCAAATCACTCACGTTTCTTTCAAGAACATTCACCAACAATTCATTGCCTAGCTGAACTCCTGATTCTCTGCCTCTGCAAATAGGTCTGGAATTCATCAATTTTCCATAAGCAAGTCCGTGCAAAACATATTCTTCATTCCCCATAAATTCGAGGGAATATCGCTCGAAATTTAAATGTTTCCCAATTAAAAAATAAAAAGGCAAGAGTTAATTACAACCACTACCCAATAACACTTTTTCAGTAAAATTTATATACTTTGAGCTGTTTTTCAAGATTTATGAAAACCATACGCGAGGACAAAAGCGCAACACGCGCAGGTTGTATTCACTGTCACTAGATTTATTTATGAATTATTTAGTTTAATTGATATTGCTGATAACAAAAACTTGCGAAAGCCATGCTGTAAAACAACAAATTCATTTCATCATCATTGTTGAATTCTTGCATTGTTAATTTTGTTTAATCTACATTTTTTTGTTTTATCGCGCTTTATAAAATTAAAATAATAAAATCAGGAAAAAATTCAAAATCGGAGGAAAAAATGGAAAATCAAAAACTAAGAATCGGAATACCAAACGGATCTCTTATCAATCCAGAAAGAGGCGGACTTGCAACCTTGCTCGAAGATGCAAGAATATATGTGAAAAACCTGGGCAACAATAAACCGCTTGAAATAGAAAACATACCCTGGCTTTACGCAATGGTTGGAAGGCCGCAGGAGTTTCCCGCGCAGGCAGCGCAGGGCGAGCTGGACGTATTTTTTGGTGGGGATGATTGGGTCAAAGAATGGACTCTCCAAGGAAAAGAGAATGAAAAAATCCTTGGCTTAGGCATAGGAAGAGTTGACTTGGTTGTTACAAAACAAAATTTTAAAACCAACCCTGACTTGATAAAAGTCTACACCGAATATCCTTTCATAACAGAGGACTATTTCAAGAAACAAGGAAAACAAACACAACGAATCAGGATGGGCCAACCAATTAGTCTAGAACAAGGCGTTGTTGTGATTGAATCTTGCGGAACAACAGAAGCAAAACAATATTATGGACTTTGCGATGCGATTGTAGAAGCAACACAATCAGGAAGCGCGCTTCGAAACTTTTGTCTTGATTCTGCAAAACTGGTTTTGAGCTCCGAAGCAGGACTTTTTGCTTCAGCGCAAGCGCTCAAAGAGGAATGGAAATATGAAAAAATCGACAGGATAAAAACAATGCTTAAGGGAGTTATAGATGCAAGAGGAAAAGACTTGGTGATTTTTAATGTGGTTAATACCCAACTAGAGGAAGTTCTAAACTACATTAGAGAAAACAGACTCTTTGCGCAGGAAGAGACCGTTGTATACGGAAAAACAACAGCGCAGATAACATTAGAACTAAAAACGAATGACCCGAAAATGCCGTTGATAGATGTCATAGGTGATTTAAGGCAAAGAGGAGCAAACGCAATAGACGGTCTGCCTATAAAGTATTCAATCAATGAAAACGGAAAATAAGGGTTGGTAAAAATGGAAAACAAAGAACAAGAAGAAGGACTTGAACTAATGCTGAAACTGGACGGGCAAGGGCTTTTGCCAGTGGTTGTACAAGACTGCAATACACGTGATGTTCTGATGCTTGGTTATGCAAACGAACAGGCATTAAGAACGACATTTGAAACAGGCTATGCAACATTTTACAGCAGAAGCAGAGATGAAATCTGGACAAAAGGCCTGACATCAGGAAACACTCTTGCGATTAAAGACGTCAGAGTTGACTGCGACCAAGATGCTTTGATCTATCTGGTTGAGAAAACAAAGGGAGGAGCATGCCACACCTTAAAGGAAAATGGAGATGCAAGGAATTCCTGTTTTTATAGATGCGTGAATTCAGACTTTAGTTTGGAATTTTTGGAGAAATGAAAATGGCATACAAAGGAAGAGTTGGAATACTTGGAAACTATGAAGGAAATCCATTTGTAGGATTTATTTTAGCGAGCAAAAGCGATGCAGACAGGTATCTTTTAGTTGATGAAGAAAAAAATACTGTGTGGACTGCACCTGGAAAAAAGCTTAAGCAAGAAATAAATGAAAGACCTTATGAGGCTGTTGACAATCTTTATGCTTGTCTGGTCGGATTTCATGACAAAAACGACAATCCTGTTGCAGTTTCATTTAATGGCAGAATGAGCAAACGAGTCAAAGGAATGGTCAATGCCGGTGAATCAATTGAGTCTTCACTCCGGCAAATCTTATCAGTCTTTGTTCCAGACCCAAGAGACCCAAGAATTGGAGCAATTGCCAGTTTTAATGGCGCAGAAAAAGTTTTTAATTTTGGCGTCTATGACAGAACTGAAAGACCTTATTTAGAAGTCCAACAAGTTGATGTAAACCAAAATCAAGCAGCATATAGAACACTAACAGAATGCAAAAAAATAAAGACATTGGCATTGAAAAAAGCAGACACCCTCGATGAACTGTCAAAACAATTGTTTGATGAAATACTAGGCATTCCTGCTGAATCTGGTTGCGGGGCAGCAGTCTGCATGATTGATGGAAATGAATTCAGATTCGGAGCTTATAATCAACATAACCAACAAATCTAAAGATAAAATATAAATGACAACATAGCCGCTTAGAATAGCAAAACAACAAAATATTTAAACTTGGATGAGGAGAATAGCATCATGGTCTTTCAAAAAGTCAAAGGAACAACGGATTTTTTCCCTGAAGAGATGGCGCTGCGCAATTTTGTGTTTGACAAGCTCAGGGAGACTGCTGTCCACTACAATTTCAAAGAAGCAGAACCGCCAGTCATAGAATCAATGGACCTATTAACCTCAAAATCCGGAGATGAAATAAGAAAACAGATTTTTGTTTTTGAAAAGAAAGGAGAAGAAGATCTAGGCCTTAGATTTGAACCAACAGCAGGCTATGCAAGGATGTTCATTGAAAAGCAAAAAGAATTACCAAAACCGGTAAAATGGTTCTGCATAATTAATGTCTGGAGATATGAAAGACCTCAAAAAGGCAGGCTCAGAGAATTCTTTCAGTTTGACGTGGAGCTTTTCGG
>JAUYGA010000137.1 GCA_030690755.1 Nanobdellota archaeon | reverse complement strand
TGATAATGGTTTCCTTTGTAATGTTGATAAATGCCGCTTTTAAATTTGCATGTGAGTGATTTTTTTTTACGCTTGGCCATCAATTATAGAAGAAGGGTTTTTTATTTAAACTTAATTAACAAGTTTTAGATAATTTTCTTCTTCCTTATATTTTTAAATTAAATTTCCGCAATAGGTGTTATTGAAAAGTCTTCGCATTCGCTCAGGGCACTATCGGTTCAGCCTTTCAAGTCTTTTTATTATTGCAATTTTCTCTCTGAAACTACAGTTTCGCCTGTAGGTGCTGAAACAGAGTTTGGCATCGCGTTCACTTCGTTCAGCGACTGCGAGGTTAGTGTGGGGTGTTGGTGACTAGCGAGTCTCACGTTGTTCGACAAGTCACCAAACCCCACTCCACGATTACGTCTTGATTATTCTGCTCTGAAACTCCGAAAATTGCTCGCTAAATCGCATCAAGGGCTTCACAAGTTGATAGTGCCCTTCGACTTTTCAATAACGTCCTTGCAATAGCAAGTTTTTTAAATATGTTCTAAGATTCTCTGTTTCATGAGAAAAACAAAAATTGTCTGCACAATAGGCCCTGCTTCTGAAAGCTATGAAATGCTGGAGAAAATGACAAAGAAATACGGCCTTAATGTCGCCAGGCTTAATTTTTCCCACGGAACTCATGAGGAGCATAAGAAAAGGGTAGAGACCATAAGAAAGCTGAATAAGGATCTTTATGTCCAGATTGCGATACTTGTCGATCTTCAAGGGTCTGCGATAAGAACAGGATTCTTTGACCAGAATGTCAAGTTGATTGATGGCGAGAAGGTAATTGTAACTCCTGATGAGATTATGGGCAGCAAAGATAAGTTCACAATACACTATCCTCATCTTCCTCAAGTGCTAAAGAAAGGAAGCCTGATATACATAGCAGATGGGACTATAGAACTGGTTGTTGACAAGATTGTTGAAAAAGAGGTCTTCTGCACCATAAATGTCGGCGGTGAGATTGGCAGCAAGAAAAATGTCAATCTTCCAAACATTGATGTGGACCTTCCTGCAATAAGCGAGAAGGACATGGCAGACATAATGTTTGCAATAGAGAATAAAGTTGACTTTATCGCGCTTTCTTTTGTAAAAACTGCAAAAGACATACACAAACTGAAGGACATAATCAAAAAGCATAATGTGAATATACATGTTGTTGCAAAGATAGAATGCGGCCAGGCGCTTGAAAATCTTGATGAGATAACTCGGGCGGCAGATGCAGTCATGGTTGCTCGCGGAGATTTAGGAGTACAAATACCTATAGAACAAGTTCCAACAGTCCAAAAAACAATAATAAAGAAATGCAATTCTCTCGGCAAGCCGGTAATAACTGCGACACAGATGCTTGATTCCATGATTAAGAATCCCAGGCCAACAAGAGCAGAAGTGACAGATGTCGCAAACGCAATAATTGATGGGACAGATGCAGTGATGCTGAGCGGCGAGACAACAACAGGAGCTTATCCTCTACGATCTGTTGAGATGATGGATAAGATAATAAGATATACTGAACAAGGACTGAAATTCAAAAATCTTGCGCCAAAAGATAATGAGATTGACACAAATGAAGCGATAGCAAGAAGCGTCTGCACAACTGCTCACGAAATAGGCGCTTCTGGGATAATAACATGCACTTTATCAGGATTCACAGCAAGACATATATCCAAATACCGGCCAGACACTTTCATTGTGGCAGTAACACCGAATGATGATGAGGTCAGAAAATTAAATCTCTGCTGGGGTGTAAGACCCGTGCTGATTGAACAACCTAAGACAACAGACGACTTGATAAGATATGCGCTCGATGCTGTAAGAGGGATAAAACTTCTGAAGAAAGGCTCCCGCGTCATAATAACTGCAGGAATCCCATTCCATATCCCAGGAAACACAAATATGATGATGATTGATATTGTTTGAAAGTTTTATTTCTGATTATTTTATAAAAATTAATATACTCTAGTGCTTTTTTGACATAAATGGCAGATTTTGAACCACTGGATGAAAGCGAACAGGATGCGACAGGAGATTGGGTTAATCCGGTCAATAATGAAACTTTCTACTGCGAGAAATGCAAGAAGAAAGGAAAACTGACAAATAAAGAAAAGTACGAATGCGATGTCTGCGGAACTGTTTTTAAAGACAAGTGAAGTTTGTTATTTTTGTCTATTGTCCTGTCAATTAGGTTTTTTTTGTTTTTTTATTGTTTAGTCATTCATGTTTAGTCATTGATAAAAGAGGTGCTTTATGGTATTTACAAAAAAGATGATGGTATTTGTGTTGGTGGTCTTTATAATTTCATTAGCTGGCTTTTCCGCGGCTGAAAATAGTCCGGTTTCTGCTGTTACTTCAGCTTCGGGTGGTGGCGCGGCTGCTGTTCTAACAAATTCTTCATTTAGCGAGGGAAATTCTGCTTCATCTGATGCAACAACAAATTTGACAACTGCTGCAACGACTATTGCAACAGATTCTGCAAAGGCATTAGTTGATGCCCCTGTTGCATTACCATCTATCGCACCCGATGCTACATTGGTTACACCTGCCACTACATTAGTTACTACAGACACAATTGCAAATCCTGTTAAGATGATTCCTCCTGTTCCTGCTCCAGCAAGGCCTGTTTACAGAGGTTTTCGTTATGCAAAATGGGAATGTTATGACGGCAAAAAAGAAACGCAAGGAAGCGAGAGTTCATGCAAGCCGTCAGAATTATGGCAGAAATATGCGCAGGAAGCATGCGCAGGCCACTGTTATGCAGACAATAGCAAGTGCGGAGTCAATAGTTATAGCGTAGGCATAGAATGCGGTGATGAGACTGCTGTAATTACACCAACACCTCCAACAATAATTCCAACCAACCCAGATATAGCAATTCCTAATCCGAACTCTGGAATATCTGTTATCTCTGTAAGTGATGTCGAAGTCTGCTACAAAAAATTAAAGCAGGAAAATCCCGGTGAGAAAGAAGACCTTCTATGGATGAAATGCAAATTGATGACCAGACAAATGCCTGCTGTTACAGATTCAGGGCAGCCAACAACAACTGTTCCAACAGCAACAGCGGCTTCTGTACAGCAATGCGAGTCTGCAAATGAACAGCTTATGAATGAGCTCAACAATGCGGCGCAGAAATATGATACTATAAAAAGAGAAGGAAGGAGTGATGAAGATCTTAAAGGGGTCCAAGAATACATCATGAAGATAAAAGAAAAAATGCAGTATAATAAAAACAACTGCTGGACCGCAGCTACGCAAGTCGCTTCTAATTCAGAAAGGCCTGAATGCGAAATTGTCAATGCCAATCTTAAGAAAGAGCTTGAAGAGGGTTATATCAAGACAAGGCTTGCTCAGAAAGAAGGCGATCCAGAGCGCATAAAAGAAATCGATAATTATATGATGCAGCTTAAGAACAAAGTAATGAAGAACAGAGAATCTTGCTGGGATGTAAAAACATCAGGCGGCGAGACTAATGCCGCCGCAGCGCCTGTTATTGTTTCAACATCATGGGTCAGTACAGAGACAAAACCATCAGATGTAATAACTTACTATCAAGCAAAAATGGGCAGCATACTTGAAGATGAGAAATCAATAGATTCGCAAATAATTCAGCTTAAAGATTTAAGGAATAAGATTGATGTGATGATTGAAGAGCTTATCAAGAAAAAAGAGGTTATCGGCGCAGATGATTTTAATGGGTTGGTCCAAGAGTTTAAAATAAATTCAAAAGAGATAAGCGCAGATGACCTTAAGTTTGATTCTGTCAATAAAGAATTTGTAAAAAATATCGGCGATAAATCAGTCTCAATAAAACAGGGCGAGGATAATGTTGTCCTAACAGTTGATAATGTTCAAGTCAATGCCCCTGAATTTACCATAACTGATGTAATCAGAGTTGATGATATTGAGCTTATAGCCATGCCTGATGAAATAAGGAATCAGGTTAAGGAAGACATAAAAGATGTTCAGGTTGTCAGAGAAAATGACAAGCTTATTTACAATGTCAAGACAGAAGAAGAAAGAAAGATTTTGGGACTCTTTTCAGCCACTGCAGAGAAAAATACAGTTCTAGATGCGTCAAGCGAAAATGCGACATTGATAAAAGAAGAAACTCCTTGGTGGTTTGGGATAAGCACAGAGGTCAAGGGATAACTTTTTTTAAAACAAATAAGCTGGCTATAAAATGGTCCAGTAGTGTTCCATTTAATAATCATGAAAATAAAAATGTGATAAAAGAGAATGTTATGTGAATTGTTATTCTGTCTCTAAAAATCTCTCTTAAACACCTGAAACCTTACGCCGATTAGCGTTGCAAGCTCGTCATGCTCAAGTCTTACTTCTCTTCTTACAGTTATCTGGCCATAATTCTTGTCTGGTCGGTCTTGCTTATCGATAATCGTATCAGCAACATAAAATCTATCATGACCAACTTTTATTGGCTTAATGAATTTAACACCATATCCATCGATAGCAGGAAGCCCCATCATAAAGCCATCTTTTCTTCTGCTGACCTCCTGCATAAGGCCGCCTGCTTTCTGCGCAATGAAATAGCCCGGCATGAACCCATGGACATTGTGCATGACATTTT
Source organism: Nanobdellota archaeon (assembly GCA_030690755.1). Classification (GTDB taxonomy): domain Archaea; phylum Nanobdellota; class Nanobdellia; order Woesearchaeales; family JAUYGA01; genus JAUYGA01. The sequence goes on along the minus strand of JAUYGA010000137.1, from coordinate 2,007 downwards.
TTTCTCCGGTAAGCTGCTGATATGTCAGGCATTCTTCTGTTGTGATTGGTTCGCTTAATCTGCTGACGAGAATATCGCCGATTTTTACATCTTCAAAAAATTTAACAGACATCCTTTCCCTTACATCAGGACAATCTGCAGGAGCTGCATTCACTGTTCCAAAATAATTGACTGTTTTAGAGGGGCAGGGGTTGCAGTATTCTGTGTATTCGCATTTTGGACAGTATCGTTTTTGGTTGCGGTTTCTTAAATCAATAAAATACCTGTCATTTGCGATGATTTCTTTTAATGAGTTTTTCCTTATGCTTCCTGCGACAAAATCCGTGCATCCGCAGGTTCTCACAATACCGTGCGCATCTATTGTGTAAAAATTAACTCCATCCTGCTTATTTGATTCTATTGTCCTTTCCAGTCCTTTGTAAATTCCAGTTGTTAAAAATTCATAAAACCCAGTCATCAATCTGATGTCAAGGATTCCTAAATTTTCTTTTTTCAATGCAACAAGCTTTGCGCCAACTTCTTTTTGTTGTTCAATCGAAAACATAAATTTTTCGTTAAGGTCTTTTCTCGTCAATAGAAGATAGGGTTGGAATTCCATGACATCTACCTTAAGCTCCTTTGCAAGCCCTATGATATTTTCTATGTCTTGGCAGTTGTATTTGTTAATGGTGGAGCGAAGAATGACGTTTATTCCGGAATCACGGCATTGATTTATAGAACTGATTATTTTGTTAAAATTTCCACCTCGGGATATATTGTTTATCTCTTCATTGCTGCCGTTCAAAGACGTTCTGACCCATGACAAACCATCTTTTTTTAATTCGTTTATGGTTGTTTGTGTTAACAATGCTGCATTGGTGAGCAGCATGGTTTCTAGGTCTTTTTCTTTTGCATAGGCCAATACCTTCCTTAACTTATCATAACGCAATGATGGTTCGCCGCCTGAAAAGCTGATTTTAGGCACATTTAGAGCTACTGCATCGTCAATGATTTTGAATATTTCTTTATCTGACAGTTCTTCATATTTTTCGTTTTTCTTTGGTTCAAATTGTTTCAGATAGCAGTCTCCACAGTCGAGATTGCAATCCTGAGTGAGTTCTATCCGGATATCTTTGATTTCGGGCAAATCCGTTAAGTTTTCTATCATTTTATCACTTGATAATGGTTATATTCTATAAACCTTTGTTGTCTTTATATTAACAACAATAGAAGGACTTATAGAAAGATTTTAATATCTGCAAATAATAACTATATGTATGGATGCTGACGCGCTGAGAGAATTGGGATTTACAGACAATGAGACAAGGGTGTATATTGAGTTGCTGAAGAGAGAGGATGCTCTGGCCAGTGATTTGGCAGATAAAACAGGCGTCAATAGAACCCTGGTATATCAGATATTGCATAGGCTGATAAAGAAAGGATTAGTGAGTTATGTGATAAAGAACAATGCAAAATATTTTAAGGCCGCGCATCCCGATAAGCTCATCTCATTTCTTAAAGAAAAAGAGCATAACATCCAGAAACTTATTCCAGAACTTCTAAATCTTAAAGCCCATGAAGAAAAGAAATATTCGGTTGAATTGTATGAAGGCACAGAAGGATTAAAAACAATACTTAACGATGTTGTCAGAACAAAACCAAAAGAGTTTCTTGATATGACTTCTGGCAAAACAGTTATCATTCTTCCAAGATATCTTATGGAACAGTGGCATAGGAAGAGAATAAATGCCAATATAAAGGCCCGGCTTTTGTACAACAGGACTTCAATTGGAATCAGAAGAGAAAAGGAGATGAGTTTGCTGCCAAAAACAGAAGCGAGATTGCTTCCGCCGGGTTTGAAATCACCGTCTCATATTTATATTTATGGAGATAATGTTGCAATAACCTTGTGGGAAAAGGAGATACCTTTTGGCATCATTGTGCACAGCAAGGAAATGGCAGAAAGATTTACAGAATTCTTCGACTGGTTCTGGAAGTTTGCAAAGAAATAACTTTTTTAAGATTAAT
>JAUYGA010000132.1 GCA_030690755.1 Nanobdellota archaeon | reverse complement strand
TTTAATTGGAGGATGTTGTGTGCCCCAAATTATGAAAACTAATATAATCAGAAAGTACCATTTAATGTCTTTTGACATTTTTGACATAAAGTAATATTTTCTTTAAAAGTTTATAATACTTGCCTTTCTATACAAATAACTACCTAGACTGTTACATCGCTTGTTTCAGTATTTCTATTTTAATCCAAACAATAAGCTTTTTATAGCTCTTAGTCAATTATATTCTTCAATAAAAGGAAGAAACAGTTTGATAAAAACAGGGGACTTCCCTTTTAATGTGCTAGCCCATCCGGGGCTTCAACGACACTTCATAGAAAATATTGACAAGCCGAGCCGCTGCTGGCCAGGCACTTGTCGAGCGAAGCGAGACTCACTACGCTAAAAGCGAGAGGGTTTCATAAAAACTGAAAAAAATATAATAAAATGGCAATAACAATAGACATAAAGAAAACCGTTGAACAGAATGCTGAAACGTATTTTCAGGCAGGCAAAAAGGCCAAAAAAAAGGTAGATGGCGCAAAAAAAGCGCTTGTCGTGAGCTATGCAAAGCTTGACAAACTCAAACTTGAGGGCCTCAAGATAGAACGCAAGCTTAAGGATGAGCTTGAAAAAGGTCGAGAGGAGAAAGCAAAAAAAGTCCTGTCAAAATCGCAGGAAAAATGGTTTCATAAATTTCGTTGGTTTATTTCTTCAGAAGGATTTCTTGTAATAGGCGGCAGAGATTCTACGACAAATGAGATAGTCATAAAGAAATACCTTGACAACAATGATTTGGTTTTTCACACAGAGCTTGCAGGCAGCCCATTTTTTATCATAAAGGCCAGCTCTGAAATAAATAAAAGTTCAGGCAATAAAATCGGCAAAGAGACAATACAGGAAACTGCAGATGCATGCGCTTCTTTTTCAAGAGCATGGAAACTTGGAGTATCAAATACCCAAACATTTTATGTCAATCCTGATCAAGTCACAAAGGAAGCAAAAGCAGGAGAATACATCCAAAAAGGCTCATTTATGGTGATGGGCAAGAGAAATTTCCTGAATGGCGATATGAAACTTGCGATTGCGCAGACAGACAATGGAATAATGTGCGGTCCTGTCAATGCAGTGAAAAAACATGCGCTGGGAAAAATAATAATGATACAACAGGGAAATGACAAGACATCTGACCTTGCAAAAGAGATAAGAAAGATGATCGGCGGAGACCTTGATGAGATAATAAGGGTTCTGCCGCAGGGATGCAAGATCGCTGGTAGATGATGTTCTGGTTATTTTTTTTGTTAGATAATGTTTGTCTATTTACTAAACTTTTCAAAAGAACTGCATGCTTATGCCCTGCGCTACGCTGAGCAAGAATACTGCAAGAGTCATCAGTATCAATGAATGTTTAAGGCCTGATGTCAAGTCTCCTTCTGAGAGTTTGCCAAGAACAATTCCTGCAAACAATCCTTGTATCACTGAAAGCATCACAAAAATCCCATCCAAACTCTTGAACCAGCTGGATGCTGAAATGAAAAACCTTTCAGGAGATTCAAAAGATACTGAAACCTTTTGTGTTATTCCTGGGAATGGGTCATTATAGTTTCCAGTATCGCTGGCTTGCATAACATTTATGCCGCCGAGATAGGGCACGAGAACCATCTGTATAACTATGATTACGCCTAAAAATACGAAAAACAGGATGTATCCTTGAGTGATCTGGCTGTTGATTGTCGCTTTTCTCTGCTCTTTTATTTTTTTTATCTCAACAAGCGAGCTTGTTATAGATTCTAAAACACCTTCTATATCCCCGCCTGACTGCTCTGCCTCTATCACTGTTGAAACAGCCCTTTTAACAATCCTATTGTTGGTTTCATTTGCGAAGTTTGTCAAAGCTCTGTGCAAAGGAATGGCCCATTCAATCTGGTTAGCCAGCTTTTTTACATGAGGAGATAATGAGCCATAATCATTTTTAGAGACATGAACAATCGCCTGTGAAACTGGCATACCTGATTTTACAGATCCGACAAGGTTTCTGACAAACTCCGGAAATTTTTCTTCAAGCTCCTTTTGCTGCTGATCTCTGACAAAGAAGTCAATCCAATAACCAGACCAAGCAACAGATACTGCAATTATTATCAATGGGAAGAATAAGAATGTTCCCCTGAATAACAAAAAGTCGAAAGCCAAAATTATAAGGCCTGCCAAAATTGAAAATATGTGTTTTGATCTCATTTTTTGTATGTTTTAATTATTTTTTTCTTTATTTTTATTATCCTTTTTTCATATCTCTGGTTGAGACATCTGCAAGTAGATGATAAATGCAACATTCAATGCAGGGATAACAAGGTATGTTCCATAAATCATCAATGACTCTACGCCGATGTTGCCGACTGTTCCTCCAAGCAGGCTCATCAATGAGAGCGTTGAGATGAAAAACAATGGGGCTGCAATCAAAATGCCTGTGTAAATGTCTGAATATGTTGCCAATGCTTCAACATATTTTTGTCTTTCTAACCTATAGCTAAGCATGCTTTCCTGTGATTTTTGAGTGAGATAATGGCTCAGATCGCCGCCTGTTTCAATAGACAGGACCATTCCTTCAAAGAATTCCTTTAAGGTAGGCGAAGGTGTTGTTTCAGAAACTGCTCTTATTGCGCTTATTAAATCATAACCGAAAACATCTGCGTAAAGAACGATTTTGTTTAACTCAACAGAGATCTCTTCATATTCCTCAGATTCGGCAATCAGACGAAACATAACTAAGGGAGGAATTCCTGAGCTTACAACTGCTGCCATATGGTCGATTGCGAAGGGCAGGTTTGCATTGATGCTTCTTCTTCTGGATTTTATCTTGTTTTCAGGGTAATAATAAAAAATCAGGAAGACTGCTGTTGCTGTCAAAATGCCTGTAAAAAGCGCGCTGGGTAAAATCTTGGCAATAGCGCCGCCTATAGTGATATTGATTAATGTGTAAAACAAGAACGATATAAAGAAGGCAAGCATAGAACAAAAGACCATTATATTGACATAAGTGTTGGACAGAACAGGAACATTAGCCATCCTGAGCGAAGTATGAAATTTTCTAAAAAAGTCAGGGAATTGATCCAGTAAAAAGAAACTTATCTTTTTCACAGTTATGTTTGCGAGCGCACCTATTGAAGAAGGCTTGTAAATTTCATATTCTTTTCTTTTTCTTAGAAGTTCTCTGACGTGCCTTGCCTCTTCTAGCATTAAGCTTCCTTGCGCGCCTTCTCTTACGCCAATGATCACTTCTTCTCCTCTCAAGCCCATCAATGTTGGTGTAAGCTCTGTTTTTTCTGAAAAAAGTTTTCTTTTTTTAGGCTTTATCCTAAAGAAACGCGCAAGAGATTTAGTGATGCTTTCAATCTCAACTTTTGGTTCATTTTTTCCCAAAGTTGTTTTTTCAGGTTCTTCTTGGATTATTTTGTCAAGGAGACTGCTTTTCGGCTTTTTCTTAATTCCAAAAAATGACTTAAGCTTGTCTGAAAAAGTCTTTTTCTTTAATTCAACCAAGGGTTTTTGAGCAGCCTCTTTTTCCTTGAGCAATTTCTCAGCTTTCAATAATTCGGGTTCTTTGCTTTCTTTTTCAGGTTTTATCTCTTTTTTGGCTTCTTCTGCCTTTTTTACTTTCTCTTTTTCAAGTTCCTTATCCAGAAGTTTTTTTGCCTTCACAGCCTCTTTTTCTATTCTTTCTGATTTTCCCTTAACTAGGAAGACTTTCTTGAAATCAAGAGATCTTATCTTATCCCACAGCGCGGTTTCATTAGTTTCAGAAGATTTTTTTTCAATCGGCGCAATATTCTTTTCAGCCTCTTTTTGAGCAAGCTGAACTTTCTGGGTTTCTGCTTCTTTTTTATTTGCCAGGATTTGTTTTTCTTTCTCTTTGCTTTCTTTAAATTCCTCTCTGCTTTTCTTTCTGAGTTCATTTTTATGCAGGATATGTTTTGATTCGTGTTTATGTTTCTCTTCAATTTTTGTTGGCTGGGTCTCTATATGATTTATTTTAATCAGATTCTTGAAAAAATGTTTTATATTGCTTATTTTAGATTGCTTTGCAATTGCAATATTTGGCTGCTCTTTGTAAAACCAGTAGAAAATCTCGGCATTAGCCCTTAGGATTTGCCGTTTAAGATAATTCAAGTAATCTTCATAATACTTCAGCGCTTCTTCTTTAGTCCTTTTACCTGTCTCTTTAAGCAGAATTTCTTCATAATCTTCTATCTTAATCTGGCGGGTTTTTAGTTCCCTGTCAAGTCTTCTTATCTTTTTTAGAATCTGTTCATGATGGAGTCTATAAATCTTGTATTCTTCAATCAATCCAGAAATTTTGTCAATATTTTCCTTAACTCCCCGAAGCATTAAACCACCGCTTTTTCATCAACTTATTACCCGAATATGCTATTATTAAAAATGTGAATCATGAAAAAATCATGAAATGTTAAGAGTTGTTATACCTGCGCTGTTCATTCGATTTTCCTTAAAATTTTGTCATTCATAGATGTTGCTTTAAGAATCTCTTTTTTCAAGTATTCTGCTTTTAACTTTTGGATATGGAGTTCTTCTTCATTCTTGACATCATCAACCAATGTTTTGTCATAAATCTCAATAAGGGTCCTAATTCTCAGGGCATTTCTTTCAAGTTCCTCTAAATCCTCTTGATTTTTCAAATTTTAACCTTGCTTGATTAAATAAATTGTTTTTCTGCGATTATTTTGTTTTTGATTTGGATTTTGGTTTTTTAGAGTTTGCCATTGCTTTTATCGGTCTTTTGGTTGGTGTTTTGATTGTTTTTTCTTCTTTCTTAATTTCCTTTCCAGTCTTTTCTTTTTTATCAGCGTTTATGCTCATATCTGTTTTTCCGACGAGAGCGCTTCCCTTTAATCCTAACTCTTCAAGAATCGCTTTCGGATCTCTGTAATATGTTGCAATTATCCTGCCAAACTCCTTGTAATCAAATATTTTCTTATCATAGATTGTCTGGAGTATCTTTTCTCGGAGCGCGATTTCGGCTCTTAACTTCTGCACTGCAATTCCTGTATTGTTGCTGATCTTGTTTAAGATGTGGGATTCTGCTCCTTCAATTATTTTGTCTGTTGCAGGCACCCATTGGTAAGCAGTATTTGCATTAACTCTGCCTTTTGCAACGCTTATAATCTCTTTAATTTCCCTCAAGCGGCGCATATTTTTTTCAGGAGTCTTTATGTGATTGACAACGCAAATTATATCCAATGATTCAACGAGTGATGATGGCAGATTGATTGGCGCTGTTTCAAGCCTTCTTATTAGCGTTTCAACAGAGCCTGCGTGGAATGTGCAAAAGCTAGGATGGCCTGAAGCCATTCCCTGAAACAGAACATATGTTTCCTCTCCTCGTGTCTCTCCTAAAATGACATAATCAGGAGTTTGCCTGAATGTTTCCCTCAACAACTCGAAGATGGTAATCTCGCCATAAAGTTTTCCATTGGTTGATAAACCAAAACCTGCTCTTGCAACCGCAGGTAGCCAGTTTTCGTGAGCCAGGTTTAGTTCACGGGTATCTTCAATAGATGAGATTCTTGCTTCAGGCGGGACTAAGCTTATGATACTGTTAAGAAAAGTTGTCTTTCCAGAAGCTGTCTCTCCAATGACCATTATGTTGAACTTATTTTCGATAGCAAGCCATAGATATGCGAAAACTCTCGCATCTGCAGTACCTTGCTCCATCAAATGCATCGGAGTCCAAGGATCTTTTGTGAATTTCCTGATTGTAAACGTAGGACCTCTTGTTGTGACATCATTTGAGTAAGTTGCGTTAACTCTGCTTCCGTCAGGAAGCGCTGCATCCAGAAGAGGTCTGGCATAAGATACATATTTTCCTGCCTTTTGGGCAAGCTTCTCAACAAAATCAACAAGCTGCTGGTTTGAAGAAAAAATAATATTTGTCTTGATGTTCTCATATTTCCTGTGAACAAGATATAATGGAGTATTGACGCCATTGCATTCAATATCTTCGATATAATAATCATTGATCAATGGCTCTATCTGGTTAAATCCGATTGAATCGCGGTAAATGTAATACATGAGTTTTTTATAAGTTTCAGGGGAAATTTTTGTTCCAAGCTCGACAAGAATAGATTGGACGCTTTCCTCAAGATATTGGATGACGATCTGGAATTTTTTTGCTTTGACCAAACTGATATTTATCATCTCATTAAGGCCCATCCTGAGGATTCTGAGAATTTCTGCTTCTGTTTCGCTTAAAATCGGTTCTTCAACAAAATAAATAAGTTCTTTGTTTTTATCATCCCAAAAAATATGGGCAAAAGCAAACGGCGGCATCAGCGGATAGCGGACATTTATCTTTTTGAGATCATCGACCTTTGGGAGAGAAACACGTCTTGGTGTCAGATCAATATAGAATGCGGTTTTATCGCCAACAATCTCTTCTTTTATTTCGCCGATGTTCTTTACAGGTTCTGTCTCGTTTTTTACTTTTTTTTTAGGAATGGAGAGCTCTTCGACTACATCAGAATCTACCAACACCTCATTTTTTTTACCTGTAAAAGGCAAAGCCATATTCCCTCTTTTACTAAGATATATGATTTCTATATGATATATTCTTTAAGTCTTATTCTGTCTGGCTTTATAAATAATAACGTCAGTATATATATTTTTCTATCTAATTTGAGTTGTTTATTGCAGGTTTAAAACAGTTTTTGTCGAGACCATAAATTTACTTTGTATGTGCATAGCATCTTCAAAATTCTCGAAGTTTTTTAGAAAGGAGCTGCGTCCCCGTATGGGGCATCCCCTCGCTACGCTCGTTGCTGTTTTTGAGTTATAGAATTTTGACCTTCTGATGCTATGCACATACTGAAGGTGCGTGTTTACTTAACAACAACATCCTTTAGGTCTATTTTCAAGAAGTCTGCATTACTTTCAAGAGTGTACTCAATTTTGTATTCGAACTGGGAAGAGTTGACAAAAGCGATAATCCT
>JAUYGA010000125.1 GCA_030690755.1 Nanobdellota archaeon | reverse complement strand
TGCGGTGATTTGTATTATCGCCGGATTGCTGTATTCTAGAACAATTTGTTAATAAACAATAAAAGTTTCGGCTGCGCTTTTATCATTTTTATTATGAATTTTGAAGGGAAATCCCTGTCATGCTGTTCGAGAATTTTTTTGGCCTTTTCAGTCTTAACTAGTTCGATAAGTTTGTTATAGTCTTGGTCAGTCATCTTATTTAGTGTTTTCCTTATTTTAAGACTAAGCCATAAATCCCTGTTGATTTTCTTATTGCATAATTTTTGATAGCTTTTGTTTTTGTTTATTGCTTCACATAATAATTCCGCAGCCATTAGTCCATGGATGATTCCTCCAAATGTTGTCGCCTTGACTTGTAATGCCGCATCTCCTATCAAAAAGACTTTCGTCTTGTTTTTTTCAGTCTGTTCAATCTTTGTTTTTTGATATATTGGAACAGGTCCTGCCTGATAATCTATTATTTTGATTTTTTTTAATTCTTTGATTTTTTTGATTTTATCAAGCAATTCTGAGAAGTTTTGTTTCAAGTTTTTATCTGCTATCACACCTATCCTTGCGATGTTTTTATTTTCAGGAACAATCCATGAAAAAGCGCCTACGTTTGGGAATGTTTCAACAATGTTTTCATTTTTTAGGTTTATTCTTGCTTGCATTCCATAATAGAACTTTCTGTTTCCAAACATTCCGGCAGTTTTGGCAACAGCGCTAAAAGGCCCATCAGCGCCAATTAAGTAATCGCAGAAAAATTCTTTTGCTTTGTTTTTTGTTTTGCTTTTCTTGTTTGGGTGTTTATTTTCTTTACATTCTATTTCAGCGACTATCTTGTCAGCGCTTATTTTGAAGTCTATAAATTTGTTGTTTAGATGGTATTTCGCTCCAGCTTCTTTTGCTCTTTTTGCAAGTAGCTGATCAAATTTTGCTCGATTGAGAATTATGTTTTCTTTGCTGAGTTTGAAATCTATGAAATTATTTTCAGGAGAGTATATTCTTATTGTTTTTGTCTTGTTGATGACTGCGCTTGAGTTAGTTTGACCTATTTTGTTATCTGTATTATTATTTATAGTATTTAGGTTGATGATCTTATTGATAGAATCAGTAACTATTCCTGTGCATTGCCATGGCTCGCCTATCTTACTGTGTTCTTCAAAAACATGAACATCAAATCCTGATTTGGCCAAAAGTTCTGCAGCATAGTTTCCTGCAGGTCCTGCGCCTATTATTGCGATTGTTTTGCTGTGATTTTGTCCGATTTTTATATTCATGCTGTTCATATTGTGCTCATAACTGATGCTTATATTGATTAATAGCAAATATTTTATAATAGTATAATAATCTTATTCAAATAAACCTTTTATGGTTGTTTTTATTTTGTGATTATTTTAGTTTTTGTGTTTATACTTTTGTGTTTAAAATTTTTGTTTAGAATTATCTGAGGTGCTAAAATGACAAATTTAAATGAAATCTATAAGTGCAATGTTTGCGGTAATATTGTTGAGGTTGTTCATGCTTCTGGGGGCATTCTTGTCTGTTGCGGCCAGCCAATGCAGCTTTTGCAAGCGAATACTGTTGATGCGTCTAAGGAAAAGCATGTTCCTGTTATAGAGAAAACAAGTTTTGGTGTTCTTGTGAAGATTGGTTCAATTCCTCATCCGATGGAAGAAAAGCACTATATAGAATGGATAGAAGTTCTTGCAGATGGCAAGGTTTATCGCAAATTCTTAAAGCCAGGCGATAAGCCTGAAGCAGAGTTTTGCATCAATACCTCAAATATTATTGCAAGAGAATATTGCAATCTCCATGGTTTGTGGAAAGCTTGATAAGTAGATTGATTTTTTCTTTTTATTTTCCTAGAACTTCTTTAATCATCTGTTCAGATGTTTTTCCGTGTTCATACACTGCAACACCCGTATGTTCCATCTTTAGTGAACCTATTTGTGATTGTAGTTGGCCAAGGATGTTGTTCATTATTGTCTTGGCTTCTTGTCCATTTTGATTGATCATGATTGCTGCATAATTTTCATCATATTTTGCGACAAAGTCGAGGCATTGTTTTTTTCCAGGCAAAAAATTTACATTTGCATAGGCTAAGTTGACTAGACTTTCGCAAACACGGTCTGTTAATTCTTGATCTTGCGGTTGAAGAAATATTATTGCGGGCTGTCGATTTTTTTCAGCTGCTTGTTGTATTTCGTATGTTAATGCTTTTTCGAAGTCCGTTGGTCCAGCAATTTTGTTTATTGCATTCATTGTTGTTCTGATGTTTTGGTATTTTTATAACATATATAAAACTTTCTTATTTTTAGCATTGTTTAGTGGTGATGATTTTAATTTTAACGAACACAACTTCTTTCTTGTTTTGCTAAGTATAAATTTTCATCTGCAACTTTCATTATGTTGTGCTCTTTACCATCTGTTTCATCCCAGGAGGCAACGCCAACTGAGGTAGTAACTTGGATATTTGAATTGTCTTTCAGTGATTTGAATTCATGCGCTGATATTCTGTTTTTTAAGGTCTCTGCAATTTCGTAGGCTTTTTCTCTACCCGTATCAGGCATAAGTAATGCAAATTCCTCGCCACCAATTCTTGCGAAAGTATATGTTTTGTCAAGTTCATCTGTCACGATTTTTACGACTTCGGTAAGCACATAATCCCCCTGATCATGCCCATAATCGTCATTAAATTTCTTAAAATGGTCTAGATCAAAGATCATCATAGAATATTTTGTTCCATACTTTTCTCCTCTGTTTTTTTCTATATCTAATCTTTCCATGAAAACTTTTCTGTTTGCTGCGTTTGTTAAGAAATCTGTATCTGCAGCTATTTGAGTATAATAGTTTTTAACAGCATCTTTCACAATATCTCGTATTTCAGTTAAAACTGCTTTGTCAAATTTAGAAAAATCATTATTGATTCTCATTACCTGTAAAACTCCATATTGGCTATTTTTGTTGTCTTCGCTTTTATTT
>JAUYGA010000123.1 GCA_030690755.1 Nanobdellota archaeon | reverse complement strand
GAGGTAATTTGAATATTTTCTACAATATAAACTTCTGTTTCAATAGCATTTAATTTGTCATCAAAAAATATGGCATAGTTATCACCATCACCAACAGAACTTTTATAGATAACTCCATCAAAGCCACAATGTTTAATAAGTTCGCAAAGGTATTGACTTGATAAATATTCTAAATGTGCTTCTCTTGGTAAAATTGGCTTTGAAAGTTCCTCACCTAAATGCGTTAAAAATTCCAAATCTGCTATTCCACCTTCGGGAAGTTTGAACGGGGAGATAATCTTTCTCGGATTCCTTAAATCAGCAAAAATAAGTTTTTCAGATGATTGAAAGCTTGCGACTGTAATTGAATCTTTTTTATGAGGTCTTATTTCTGCAATGGCAGTTTCTTTATTTGAAGCTGTATATAAATAAGAAATTCCTAAAGGGTTTGCACGTCCCGCACTTGCAATTTTAACAGGAGGCTTGCCCATGTCTTCTTTATTAATACTATCAATATCAATATTGATTCTTGCACGATAGAAAAGTTCTGGAACTTCGTTTTGCGGTAAAATTATATAGTTTAGAAGTGTTTGTAAATGCTCGTAATCTGGTGATTTTTGTGGGAAAAAACGATTCACATGTTTAAGCTCTTCCTTAAATTCTTTCCAATTCAGTATTTTAGTTTCATTTTCTTGTTTAGTTGGAATATATAATCCACTCATATTTTCTTGTAGGATGTCTTCTAATAATTCTAAAGTTGTTTCATCATTTAACTGTTGAAATAAGTTCCAATCATTTTTTAATAATGATGAAATTAATGAACCTTTTTCGATTGATAATTCATATCTTTCCAATAGTGGTTCAATATAGGCACTTAATATTTCTGTATCTATTAAAGAAGTATCTGATGTATGACAAAAATCACATTCACCTTTAGAATTTGATTTTCCTTCGATAATAGCACTAAGAAAATTATCATTAAAGCAATTTGAGCAACAAAGCATTTATTGCTCTCGTAAGTATTTTGATATTAACTCTAAATGATGTTGCATAGATAGTTTTTTTGCATAACCAAGACCTGGAAAATGAGCTTCTTCAAAAAAGTTTTTAAACTGTTGATAAGCTTCTGTTTTTAATATCAATGAACCCTCTTCTTCGACAGCTTTAACTAACTTTTCTAAAGCTTCTAAAAATTTTCCTGCTGGGTCAGTTGGTGTATCCACTCTATCTGAAACAAAATGGCGTATATACATATCCTCATCTTCTTCTAGATATGTTAAATGAAGTGCAATAGCATATGCAGGACCGCCACTTTCTGAATAATCATCTCCTACTATTAAAAAGTCTCCAAAGCCCTCCATTCCTTCATCATCATATGTAATGTGCAAATCTGAAAAATGTTCTTTATGTGGGTAGTCTCTATTTTTATTCTTTTTGAATCCATCACGTATTAAAATTCTTGGGATACTATTTTTTTTAAATTGCTTTTGATACAGCTTCCCTGATTGAGCATCCATAAAAATATGTTTATTGATATTTGAAAAACTTTCTGTAAGTTCAGCTAGTTCCTTAGCTTTTGGATATCCATTATGAATAATCACAATAGATTTATCTAAATTATCATCTATAAAATCTTTAACTTCCAATAAATTACTTTCAGCATCTACAATATATGCAATACTATATTTATCATATTCACATAAAATTGTGTTAATCGTATTTTCAAATATTGGGAGTGAATTACTTTTAAAGTCACCATACTTAGGGTTAATTACTAAAATAAATTCTGTATTTTCTTTTTTTAGGGATTCTATAGCTTTATTTAAAGGTGCAAAGTTTTTTTTAACAGGCTCTATAATAGGCACCATTGCCGATTTGGTTATAAGTTTGGCATTTTCTCTGAGTAATATTAATTCGTTCTGCTTACCTCTAAGATATGGATGATACATTGTAATCCTTTTTGTTAAAAATAACATTCATTTTTTGATTTAATAGATATGAAAAATCTTTTTGTTGTTCCATGGATAAGTCTGATTCTAATACTGCGATTTTTAGAGAATTAGGAAATAAGCTTATTGTGCTAATGAAATTCTTGTGATTTTTACGTTCTTTAAAAGTTCTTAACATTTCTTTATGAATAATTTCAATAGGTAGCTTTATAAATAATTCTTTGCAAGCTGAATAAATTTTTGTATTTGGTAAGTCAGGAACAGAATTATAGAATTTCTGAATGATTTGTAGATATTCATTTTTACGTAAAAGATTAAACATAGATTCTTTATTAAGTCTATTCAAACCAGATTTAGCTTTACGTATTGTCCTTAGCGTGTATTTATCTGTTAATATAATTATCCCTACTGATTCATCAATCAAAGATTTGATTTCATCTATTTTTGATTCTACAGAAACCACATTCACATATTCAAAAACTTTTTTATAGTTTTCAATTTGGCTTTCAAGTCGCTCAAAATTATCTAGTTCCGTTTTAATTTCATATACATGTGAAGTTCCATTAAATATGACAACATCAGCTTTAGATGTTTCAACACGCAATTCCGTAAATAAAGAAGAAGAGTTTATAGAATGTCGTCCTATTAAGATTTTTTGGGCGATAGCATTCTTGAAAATATATTCATTTCGATATGTTTTTAAAAGTTGTTTATAAGAGCTTTCAAAAAAATCTTTTAGTGTAATATTCTGATAAATTTTATCAAGCATATTAAACTCATCAAAAAATTTCACCAATCGCCCAGAATGATGATTGTAAAAAAAATCTCTTAAAACATTGGATGTAAAAAGGTAAGATAATGCTATATTGTTTTTTTGCATAATACAACACCCCCTTCTTTTTTGTATTTTATCATTATTTTCCAAAAGCCTCTTTTAAAACGGCTTGTATTAATATTGGCTATTTGTTTTTTAATGATTGATTTGAGTAACCAGTTCATCACAAATTTTAAAAAGATTTTCTATTTTAATTACTATCTTTTTTTGTATTTTCATAGATATACCTTAAATAAACTCCCTCATATGTTCAAAGTTATTTGACTGAATGAATTGAGTTTTTTGTGAAATCTCTTTAAAGTGTTGTGTAGCACATTTGATTTTAGCTTCTTCTGTATCTCTTAAATCATCAGTAAATAGACTTCCCTTGCTTTCAACGACAAAGTAAAGTTTCTCTTCATTGTCTTTTTCTATTAGGACAGCCCAATCTGGGTTGTATCCACCAAGAGGAGTGTTGATTTTAAACCAAGAAGGAAGTTTTGTGAAAAGTTTTACATTTACATTTTCGTTAAACGATCTTGCAAATCCTTTTTCTACATCTGAATCATAAACAGTGTAGTTATATAGAGATTTATTCTCTTTGTTTTCAATCATATTTTTAGACAGATACCCATATAACTCTTGGTCTTCAAAACACTCTTGAGCGTAGTAAAATTCATCGCCAATCCGCTCATATTTTATACCATCTACAATGAAGATACTCATCGTCTTTTTAATGATTTTTATCGCACCGTCAATAAATTTTTGTGGATTATTTTTAAAGCTTTCCAACTTATTACTTTTTATCAAAATATCTACAATATTTTTACGTGTTAAGTTAGTTGCATTTTGAAGATAAGAGATAATGTCAGGAAGTTTATAGTCTATTTCAACATAATCAAGTATCCCGTCTTTTGGGTCTTCAATTTCAACACCTGCTTTTGTGATTTTATTTTTAGCTTTTGAATAAAGATATTTTATTTTACCAATTGTTAGTTCATTACCAATTTTTTCAGCACACTGTTCAATTAGTTTATCAATATCAAAATCTACCCTGTATGTAGTTTTATATTTTATTTGTTCCCACAATTCTATAAAATCATCACTAATCAAAACTTCTTTATTAAGAGATACAAGTTTCTTATCACTAGCATCTTTGATATTGAGATTACCCGCTATCTTTTTGATAACCGTAGTAATTTCAGCTTGTAAATGTTGATACTCTTGTGGCACTATAAAATTTTCATTTTTTATATCAAGTCTTAGCGAATCTTGTATTTTTCCTCGTCTGTCGATGTATTTGTTATCTTGTAAATATTGATAAAGATTTTCACTTTTCTCTGCACCAAGATATTCCATTTCACCATTTTCATTCATTGTAGGGATATGGGCGAAGAAGTGTTCTTTAATAACACCGAACTCTATACCTTCTTCTTTTTCTATCTCTTCTTGAAGACTTTTCGCAAACTCTTCATAGCTTTCATTCGCCATAATTGTTAATGTATTGACATCAAATCCATAAACCCTTTCACCATCTTGATTGACACAGATACGAAGTCCTCTTCCTATCTCTTGACGCTTTTTCATCACGGATGTTGTTTCATTAAGGGTGCATATTTGAAAAACATTTGGGTTGTCCCATCCCTCTTTTAATGCACTATGTGAAAAAATAAATCTCAAAGAACTCTCAAAAGATAACAGTTTTTCTTTATCTTTCATTATCAGACTAAATGTATCTTCATCTTCTGCATTAGCTCTTAATTCACCACTTGCGGTTAAAGAACTGTCTTTTAATTTTCCTTTTTTATCCGCAGAAAAATATCCGTTATGAATTTTTTCTACATGAGTGGTGGTATCGACATCACCAAAAAGTGTTTTATATTTTTGTTTTTGCGATATTTCTTTGTATGATTCTTCAAACCATAAAGAATACTTCCCTTTTATAGGATTACCTTCATCATCATATTGTCTATAATTTGCAACTCTATCAACAAAAAAGAGACTTAATACTTTAATATTTTTTTGAGTTAATCGCAGTTCTTTGTCTAGGTGTTCTTCGATTGTTTTTTTGATTTGTAATTTTTTAATGGTATCATCATCAATATCACCTATCACTTCACCTATACGAACAGTTTCATTATTTTTTAAAAACTCAACATATTCGTTCCCTTTTTCAATGTAAATATCATTAACTGTATATCCTTGATAGACATCTCTTCCATTTGAGAGTACATATAAATCACTTCCATCTTTAATCGTGATTGGTATTCGTGTTGTCGTTCCGTTTTGGTTAATATCTATCTCGATTTTTGCACTTCTGGGACTAGCTTTGACACTCAAAAGTTTTACAAAAGGTTTGTTGGAAGTATCATCTATTTTTACATTTGCCACTTCAATTTGTTTTACCAATTTTTGTTCATAAGCGTCAATACTGTCAAGTTTATACATTAAGTTAAATTTTTCAGTGTGTGTAGCACTGTATCGTAGCCTACAAAGAGGGTTAAGTGTCTCAATTGCCTCTTTTGCCTTTGCAGTGTTATCAACACTCTGTGGCTCATCTATGATGAGAACAGGATTTGTTGAAGCAATAAAATCTATTGGTCTTTGTCCATTTAGTCTATCGTTTTGTCTATGGATAATATTTGCTTTTGTATCTTTGCTTGGGTCTGTAAAACTTTTTCTAAAAGCATCAATATTAATAACCATAATTCGTATATCGCTACTTGTCGCAAAATCTCTCACTTGCTCAAGGTTAGAACTGTCATAAATAAAGTAATCATAATTGACATTATCAAAGATAGACTTGAAATGTTCAGTCGTGATATCGAGTGTCTTTTTTGTTCCTTCTTTAATTGCAATAGACGGAACAACTATAATAAACTTTGTAAATCCATACTTTTTATTTAGTTCAAAAATAGATTTTAGATAAACATAGGTTTTACCTGTTCCTGTTTCCATCTCAATCGAGAAGTCCATGCTATCAAGTTTTTTAGATTGTGGGAGTCCATTTTTTAACTGAATTCTTTGAACATTAGTGAGTATTTCATCGTTAAGAAGTTCAAGACGATTGCCAATACCAAGTTCATTTTCAGTGATTCCAAGAGTATCGCCACGAACCCTTGATACAGAAAAATTACTTTGACAAATCTCTTGCCCTTCAAAAATATCTACTATTGAATTGATAGCATTGTTTTGGTAGTTTAAATTACTTTCAAATTGTATTTTCATTAATTTTCCCTGTATTGACTTATATTTATGTTTATAATGGTATAATTTTTGCCTAAATCGACTTCTACCAAGTGTTGGAGTCCTACAAAAGGCTTTTTGGCTTCTGTCGCCTGCATAGCAAAACAGAGGCTACCATTTTTCACCACTCTTTATTAAATCAATAGCTTTTTTGCCTTTACCATTCACACCATCTGCTATATAAGCAGTAATAAATGTTGCTTTGTCTTGTTTTTTATTCAGTTCTATGACTACTATATAATTATCAATACAGACAGATATTCTTCTTGAATCATCATAACTTTTTGTAAGATGATTATATCCTTTATAAAGTTCAGCAGTTGGATTTTCAAGCACCCATTTTATCCAATATATTCTATTGGCTCTTTTGTAAGAAAATTTTGATTTATCTTTTTCGCGTCTATTTACACTTTCAAAAAAAGCATGCTCAAAATTATTTTCTTTAAAAAACACTAATATATTATCAAAAGTTCTAATGGGGGTTTTACAATAAAAACTAATAAATAAATTTTTGTAAAAACTGATTT
Source organism: Nanobdellota archaeon (assembly GCA_030690755.1). Lineage (GTDB taxonomy): Archaea > Nanobdellota > Nanobdellia > Woesearchaeales > JAUYGA01 > JAUYGA01. The sequence continues at coordinate 53 of JAUYGA010000123.1, read as the reverse complement.
CTTCATTTATAATAAAAGTACAAATCACTAAAAATCCCTATCTAACTTTATTT
>JAUYGA010000121.1 GCA_030690755.1 Nanobdellota archaeon | reverse complement strand
GCCAATTATGTGTTTTATTAAGAGTGCTATTGTCCGTTGCTCTACGGTAAGAATTGGTTTTGCGCCTCTTGTTTCTCCAGAAACAAAAGTTATCGTCGATGCCGCTTCATGCACTAGAGGTTTTAGCTCTCTAAACGCAGTTTTCAAGCGTTCTGCAACTTGTTGTTCATATGTACGCCAATTGCGTTTCTTCGTTGGATGTTCTTCTTTGTATTGGTCGACAATGTCGTCCAATACTTTTGTTAATTCCCTTATTTCTTTTGTTTTGACCCTCATTTATATCCTGCAGTATAGAAAAGTATATAAAGTTTGTGTTTACATGTACATACTACATGCCAAGAAAAGTAACTGCCATCAAAGGGGGAAAGATTAAGATAGAGGATAATGTTGAAGAAATATTTGAAAGAACAGTAACTTCGTATGGCAATGGTGCAAAAATTGATTCTCAGAAAAAGTTTATTGGAAAAAAAGCAATTGTTGTTATTCTCAAGGATTAGAATCAATTATTTCTGTCCCACACCCTATATTTGTTATTTGCTGGTTATTAATCGAGCATCAAAATATGAACTGTTTTATATCTCTTTGAATCCAGCTCTTTGAACTTTTTTGTTTTCATACTTTGTTTTCAGACAATGCGTGATAATTCGCTTATGAATAAAATTCTAAAATTAGGTTAGCTTTGGTTTCATAAACGCCCATAAAAAAACAACATTTAAATAGAGGCGATAATTTTGTAGGGTTATAATTCCAAATTTTTGGGATTAGGGGGATATAAAATGGATAAACTTGATGCTTCAAGACCTTTAGATGCTTTGAACAAAGCAAGAGACAAGAAGATAATTGTTGAATTGAAGAATGGTAAGCAATATGTCGGTCTGCTGAAATCTTTTGATATACATATTAATATAGTTCTTGAAAATGCTGAAGAGCGCGAGAATGGCGAAGTTAAAAGAAAACTTGGTGTAGTATTCATAAGAGGAGATACTATAATACTTGTTTCTCCAAGTTCTTAAGGGTGATTTAAGATGACTAAAGGAACTGCTTCACAAGGAAAAAATTCAAAAGGCAAATCTCATATAATTTGCAGAAGATGCGGTAAACATGCTTATCATACAAGAAAGAAGGTTTGCAGCTCTTGCGGCTTTGGTAAGTCTAGCAAGTTGAGATCTTATAATTGGCAGAAGCCAGGTAAATAAATTCTGCTTCAAATCTTTTATTATTGTTATTATTTTTTTATTCTTTCTTTTTTTGTTTTTTAATTATTTTTTTGTCTTTTATTAGTCTGTTTTATGTATGTATTAAGTTTAAGATTTTTTGTTCACTTCAGAAAACCAAAGCTGTGTCTGGCTCGTTCCTCGCCATGCCGCAGGCAAACACCATCAAGTTTTTCTTATAGAACCCTCCTCTCATGGAACCTCCGTCGGGTTCTGGCAGTTTTAGAAGAATAGTGTTTGCGCAATTGGCGGCATACGCCACAGCTTTGGTTTTTGTTGAAGTAATTTAAATGCCTCCAGTTTTAGATAGCTTTTTAAATATCCTGTTTTATCTTTATTTTGTTCTGCATTGGTATGCATTGATATCTGTGCGGATTGTCATTTGCGGAGGTGCCGGAGTGGCCAAACGGGACAGAATGCGACAGAGCATATTTGTTTGCATGGTCCAAGCTTAGGTCTCTCTTCGCATAGGTGTTAGGAGCTTTTTGCAATGATTGAAAGACACCTGTTTGCTTAGTGCATACGCAGGTTCGAACCCTGCCCTCCGCATTTATTTTCAAGCAAAATAATCAAGTTCGCTCGCTTTATAATTTTTGAATGAGTGAGCGTTGTTGGGCTTTATGTCCAACTTCAGGTTGATAAGGGTGAAACCATTATTTCGAACCCTGCCCTCCGCACTTTTTTTATTCTAATCTGGTTTATTATTTATAATGCATTACGATTATTCTACTCTATAGTCATGCTCATACTGCTTTATTGTTGTTGGTATGTTGAATTTTGTTTATTTATTCTAAGTATTGCTTTATAGTTATTTTATAGATATTTTTTTATAGGTATTTTTTTTATAGGTATTATTTTGGATAGTCTTTATTAGTCAGGTTATCTTTTTAGATGGATTAATACAAATATTCACCAAATTTTTGTCGGGATTGTTTCGAATGATTGAACGTTTTGAGCATGAAAGACAACTCTAGAGAATAAATTTTTAATTCCCACACGCGAGTAATAACTTCCCATAACTCGTTTTTTTTACTTTAAGAGCGGTTTTAAACCGTTTTTTCAGTTTTCAAACAAAAACACATTACGAAAGTTTTATAAATGACTCTTTTCATTCAGTTTACTTAGCAAAACAGACATATACAATCAGCCAGACATACCTGGCACATAACAAATAGGTATTGTCGTATTATTTGGTAGTTACAAAAAATTTAAATAAGGATTGTTTGTTTCGCAGTGGAGACGTGAACTTGTTAGGTTCATTGTCTCAGAAGTTTAGCAAGAATAAAAAGGAAGATTAAACACGGAGGTGTTTAGATGAAAATAAATAACGCAATAAGAAAAGTAGTAGCAGTTGGAGCAGGTGCTACAATGATGGGCGCAACAATGTTTGGCGCAATGGCAGCTGACTTAACAAGCTATCCTAGCCCATTTGTTAGTGCTGGTAAATATAATGCAATGATTGTTTTCGGTGACAAAGCAGCCACAGCAGATGTTGTAGGTTCAATCGATCTTGCAACCAATTTGGCTTATGCAATAAAACAACCATCCAGTGCTTCAGGTGTTGCATCAACAACAATTGAGGATGGCGCAGCAATCGAGACTTCTGGGCAGAAACTGTATATGGGTGATGGTTTTTCCCAAGTAAAGCAGTCAATGACTGATACAGAGCTTCCTGCTTTATTAAAGAAAGGATCTGTCACCGATACTGATGGAACCTCTTATGACTATGTACAGCAAATAAAAGTGTTTAATTCAACCATTGACTTTGGAAAAACACCTGATAATTTGGATGACCCGGTTTTATTTTTAACAACAGATGGAACAGGTTACAACTATACAACTGAAATTAACTTTCCAACTGCAGTTGATACGACAAAACTGCTAGGCAAAAAATTAACTTTTTTTGGGAAAGAATGGACTGTTAGCAGCAATGCAAATGAGTTGGCTGTGAATGGAACAAGTGGACTTGTGTTGTATGGTGGCGGTGTTCAGAAAATAATGACTGCAGGCGATACTGCTACAGTTGATGTAGAAGGAACACAGACTGTTGTTAATATTGTTGGTGTAAACGCAGATGTAACTCCTTCAACAGCAATGATTACTGTTAATGGTGAATCAAAACAACTTGCAGCAGGAAACACTGAAACAC
>JAUYGA010000111.1 GCA_030690755.1 Nanobdellota archaeon | reverse complement strand
GCCACAGAACCGAAGATGGAGCGAAGTATTTTGCAATATCAGAATCATTACGACAAACTTGGAAATTAAGAGGCTTATCACCATATCACGAGATGGTTAACAAATTTAGAGAAATTAATATGAATCAGGCTTTATAGTTACATGCGCCGAATCATAAATATTAGCACCACTAACTAGGGACTATATTAGAAAGATTTATAAAACAACAGTATTTTCAACTAATATGAACCAAAACTACCAAGCAACGGAAATCGCAATAAAACTCACAGACAGATGCGGCTATAACTGCGCATCCTGCAATAAGCCTAGCGAGCCGTCAAAGGATGCGCTTTCTGAACTTGATATCTATAGAACATTAAAAGAAGCAAAAGCGCTAGGTTTTAATTCTGCTTATGCGCATGGAGGCGAACCATTCCTTAAGATGAATCTTTTAGAAGCGTTCATTTCCAGATGTAGAGCTGAAAAGATAGATTTGCATTACCTTGTCTCTGGAGGAAGCGCAGCAACAAGCGCTGAGAAAGTCAAAGAACAATTCACAAAACTGCACAAAGCAGGATTATCTGAAAAAACAATTGTTTGCATAAGCATTGATGACTTCCATGCAGAAAATAAAAACTATTTTGAAAAAACTGCAAACTTCATAGAAGGGTATCTTAGTTTTTTAAAGGAAACTTTTTCTTCTTATTCAACTGTTTTAATTCAATCCAAGGTTGTCCGGTCAAAAAACCATGACGGCAAAAAAGCAATTGCAGGATTGGAAGCTGCTCTGGATTCAAGAGCGCTTTTATCAGACAAACCTTCATCGCTGTTAAAAAAAATTTTTGGCAGACCCTCGCTCAGTCTAAAAGGCGCAGAGATATATTTTCAGTTTTCTGGTTTGGTGTACTCAGGCAACCCTGATTTAATCCCCGAAATGATATCTGAGAGAAACAAACCTTGCTTTGAAAACAAAATTTATCCCGCAAACGAAAACACGCTGGCTGTTGATAATGACGGCGATGTTAAACCCTGCTTTAATTTTCCTTACTCTTTTGGAAATGTTCTTGAAAATACTCTTACAAGTTCATTTGAAAGCATCAGACGAGATCCAATAGTGAGATTTATGACTGAAAATTCCAATTGGCAATTGCTTGAAAAAGCTAAAAAAATCAAACCAGAACTAAAAGATATCAAATTTGTTGACAAATGCCACATCTGCGATATCGCGCTATCTGACAAACCTCTCAGGGAGGAGATACGAGAAAACTTAAAAAGAAAAAAAAGATATTACAAAGTTGCAGCATTCTAATCTTTTATTCGATGATAATGTTCTTCTAGTCACTGATTATGTTCTTTTTCTGAACTTTAATCAACCAGGGCTGCCTGAATTCAGAGCCTGCATATCTGCAATTCTTTTCAAGCTCTTCCTCTATTCTTATCAAGCGATTGTACTTAGCAGTCCTTTCTGATCTGCAAGGCGCTCCAGACTTTATCTGGCCGGCTTTCAATCCTACTGCAAGATCTGCTATGAACGAATCCTCTGTCTCTCCGCTCCTATGGCTGACCATCACACCCATCTTGTTTTTCATGGAAAGCTTTGCAGCAGCTATTGCTTCTGTTACAGTTCCGATTTGGTTTACTTTCAATAGCAATGCGTTTGCCGCTTTTTCTCTGATTGCCATATTTATCCTTTTTACATTTGTCACAAGCAGGTCATCTCCAACAATCTGAACACTTTCACCTATCTCCCTCGTGAGTATTGAGAAATTTTTGAAATCATCTTCTGCAAACGGATCCTCAATAGAGATTATAGGATATTTCTTGACAAGTCTTGTGTATTTCTCAACCAATTTTATTCCGTCAAGTTTTGCGCCATCAATCTCATACTTCCCATTCTTATAGAATTCTGATGCTGCGCAATCCATGCCAAGCTTAACTTCATTCTCATAGCCTGATTTTTTGATTGCTTTCATCAATAAATCGAGGGCATCTTCTGTTTTTGCAAGCGGCGGCGCAAACCCGCCTTCATCGCCGACATTTATCGCGTCTTTTCCATATGCATCCTTGATTATTGTTTTAAGCTCGCCATACAGTTCTGAACATATCTGCGTAGCATGCTTGAAATTGTCTGCTCCAACGGGCAAAATCATAAACTCTTGTATGTTAAGCTTATTACCTGCATGCATTCCTCCATTTATTACATTCATAGAAGGAACTGGCAACACATAAGTCATATTATCGCTTAGATCTGCCAAATGCTCGTATAACTCGAGTTCATTTTCTGCTGCTGCAGCTCTTGCAACAGCCATGCTTACACCAAGAATTGCGTTTGCGCCAAGTTTTGCCTTGTTTTCTGTACCATCCAAATCAATCATGAGTTTATCAAGTTCTTTCTGATTAACGCAGTCCATACCCATAAGTTTTGGTGCAATTATTTCATTGACATTTTTTACTGCTTTTAGAACACCCTTGCCTTTAAACCTTTTATCATCACCATCTCTTAATTCCCATGCTTCATGAGTTCCTGTTGATGCGCCTGAAGGAACCATTGCTCGTTCTTTGCAATGTTTTGTTGATATCTCGACTTCAACAGTAGGATTTCCTCTTGAATCCAGAATTTCTCTTGCTCTTAAAAGCTCTATTTTTGCCATTTTAGCACCTCTTTTGTCTCTTTTTTTACCTTTTGTGAAACATTATTTTAAAGTTTTTATTGCATTGAATTTTTTGTTATTCTCTCATCATTCCTTAGTATATGTCCTTAATATATATTTTGCGGTTTTAAGTTTTGGTCAGATTAGTTGATTTTAACCTTGTTTTATCATCACTGCTGAGTGAGAAAAAAATAGAAACATTTATATACTAAACGCTAATACTTTTAGATAAAACTCATGGCCTTTTGACAATTTTTAAGGTTAAAACGGCTTAAATATCAATTTTATGGTTTTTAGGGGGAAAAATAATGGCAGGCGACAAACCAGATGGCGGTAATCAAGATGGTACAACAAAGCCAGCAGGCTCTTTTGACGTAAACTTTGCAGGCAAAGAGGAACCACAAATAGGCGCAGGAGATGCTGGCAATAGCGCAGATATCGCATCCGCTCTTGCAAGAATTCCTATAGAAACACATAACAACCCTGTTCATCCTGATGCTGAAGCTGCTCTTCTTGCTTCTGAACAAAAACCTGCTTACAATGATGTAGAAAGCATTCACAATCTAATCAGCGCAATAGGTGAATTTTATCGGCATAGCGAGATTCTTAAAGAAAAACACAGCCTAACAATGAATCTTTCTCAAAATAAAGCATTTGCGTCGCTTCCAACAAGAATTGATTTTCCAAACATACCTTACCTAAGATTAGGCGACATAAATGCTTCATTGGAAGTTGAAGAAGTTTTCCAACAAAAGCTTGAAAATATTGTTTCTGGTGTTTCTAAACAAAAAACAACAAGCAAGATTTCTCTCGCTAATGAAACAGCTGCAGGTATCCAAGGAATAGTCCAGTCAAGCCAAGGAAGCTATTCTCAAAAAGCTGAAAATACAAAAGAAGCATTAGCTGCAGTCATTGAACAAAACAAAGAATATCTTGAAACTGCAGGACAAGTGCTATATGCTATGAAAGATGTCATTGAAAGAAGCACAAGAATGTTTGATGACCCAAATAAGTGCGATATCGACGCAATCAAACTAGGCTTGGAAAAATTGGCTGAATCTGAAAAAACAAACATTGTAAAAACAGATGCTTATGTTGATACAAACCATCTTTACAAATGCGCAGAACAAATGTTTGGCGTTATGTCTCAAGTAAGACAAAACATCATCTCAATAATAAAAGAAGACACATACAAAGCGAATGTTGATGCTGGAAAAGAAAAAACCGAAAATGCTGACATGATTAAAAAGATAGAAGGCGAACTCGACCTTTCATGCAAAATAAGTGTTTTTGAAAGATTATATCAATTGTTTGAGAATACTCTGGGCAGTTCAAAAGTCTCTGGCAAGGTTTATGAAGGAAAACTAAATCCTGACGCTACAGCAGTGATATATCTTTCTACAGGCCCAAAATTTGAGATAGCTAAAGTTGATTAATTATTATTAATTATAATTGACACAGCTGACTGCAAGCTTATTTCAAGGCCAGATCAATTCAAAACGGGTTAAAATAATACAAAACAAGACTGATATTGAAAATGTTAAAATGGCACAAGCTCCTGAAAAAATAACTGGAATGTATGTAGCAGATTCTATTAATGCAGCTTACAAACTTGAACGCGCGCTTGAGCTTTTTTACAGCCAATTTGAGCTTGATTCTGAAGGAAAACCTGGACTGTTTTTTGGAGCAGACTATTCTAAACTTTCTGTGCTGACTGACAAATTTGTCGAAATGTATGTTTTGAATGTGGATCCAACATTTGAAAGAACAAAAATAAAAGGAAAATCTGAATTAGGACAACTTATTGGAGATATAACCAAAGGAATAAAACAAGTTGATGATTATTGCGTAGACAGCATCGATAACATAACAAAGCTCGAAAATAGAAGGAAACAAACCCTTGACACAATCCTTGACCTTAAAAAAAGATATGGCACATTGGCAAAAATCTCATTTAATGATTCTGATTTTGAAAGTTCTAGCCTGATACGCAAAATTGAAAAAACCAGCAAAGCTAACAATGCGGTTTATTCTGCGCTCGGCAATCTTGCAAATGACCTTGGCATGGAACTCGAATATCTGAACAACCATAAAGTCTCACCATCAAATTTCAAGGAAAGTATCTCAAACGGAACAGCAATAGATGCAGAACATGAATTAAATCTCATGAAACAAGTCGCATACCAGAATGTCTTGACAACTACAGAGCTTCTTGTCCGCTATATGTTTAATTCTGGATGCGATTCTGTAATAGACCTGCACAAGATGTATAAGGTCAATAATCACAATCTTACAGTCGCTGAGAAACTCAAGACAGAACTTGATTTTGAATTAAAAACCAGCGGTGAACGAAATAAAAGAAGCATTTCTGAAGCAAAGTTTCATCAGCTTGCAGGAGACCTCTCATCTGAGATTGAAGGAACAGTCCTTTACATGCAAAGACTAGCTGAGCAATCTCCAAAAATGCAGGGATTCTTCTATGAAAATACTGAAGCAAGAATATCTTTAGATTATCAAATAATCGCAAAAGCAATCCTTTCAATAAATGATGTTCCTCAGATCAGCCTTGAAACAACTTTACCAGAATTCCCAAAAGACCTGAGAAATCTTCCAAATTATAAAGAACATATAAAATATCTTAAATCTGAGATAGAACGAAAAGATTTGCGAACTACTGAAATTGAACTGCAAAAGGCAGAATTGTCTGCAAAGCTAACAAGGGCGTTAGAGACAGTAAACACTCTTGATATTAGTTTAAGACAAAGAAATACAGAAATAGCCAATTTAGAAGAAAACGTATATAAAACAGGCAAGGAAAAGCCGACTGAAAAAAGCAATCAGGAGATTTTAGATGAAATTCATTCTAAATCTGTTCCTCTTGTTGACAGATTCCCATCAATGGAACAGATTGTCAATGGCGCTTCAAAACTATTCGGTAGAATAACAGGAAAACAAGCTGAAACATATTCCAGCATTGATCCTTATGCAACAGAAAATGCAAGACCTACTGCACAAGCACCAACACCACAGATAAATCTCAATTCAATGGACACTGCACAGCTTTATAATCATTTCAGGACACAATTTGACTCAAATGATGACCTGCAAAAAATTTATAATGATGCTAATGCAAAATTCGGCGACAGGATAAATGATTACAATATTGTTTTTGCGGCGCTTGGCGGATTTTATGCAGTAAATGCAAGCGACATACACAGTTCTGCTGCTTCACTTCTGCAAGAGTTTGGTTCTCAAGACATTGCTGATTTGGTTAAAGAATTAAAAGAAGTTGAGAAAAAGCATTCAAAAGATGAACTTAAACCTTTTGTTAAGCAAGTTAGTGATAATATCCTAAGAAGCGTAAACGTTTAGAACAAAAATTGATTTCCTTTATTTTGTAATTACTTAATTAACCCTTTATTTTTCAAATCAGCCATCAATAATTTTTCTTGAGCTCCCCAAAGAGCAGGAGGTACTTTTCGCAACCTTACCACCTCTTCTTTCTCCTCAGAAGTAAGTTTACTTATCTGCTTCGAATCAACTTTGGTTTTTACTCCTGCAGCAATTTTGTTTCTCTTATTAACAATTTGCTGCTCCTGAGCTAATTCCTGCTGTAGTTCATTTCTCTGCTTGATAAGTAAGTTTTTTATCTCCTGGAATCTCTTAAATTTAGAATTCCTCATCTTCATTGAAGTGTTAATCGCTTGAATAAGCCGTTCATCCATCTGCTTTGCTCTTGTTGTAGCTTGGAAAGTCCTGGTATTAACAGCATCTTTCTTTTTTACAAGACCTCTCAATTTGGCAACTTCAGTCTTAATCAACAGAAGTTCGTTGACTGTTATTACTCCCCCCACTTTTGCTTTGTTGCTTACTTCACTGATTTTTACCCTTACATTATCTAATTCCTTAACTTCCTCACTTATCAGGCCTATCTCTTCCTGAACTTGCTTAAGCTCATTCTTTTCTAAAGCGATTATTTCTTGCAAAAACTGTTCAAGTCGTTTATCAAAAGCGAGACCAGCTTGTTCTTGCTTCTCCATCACAGTAAGAAGATTTTTTATTTTGGCGCCTGTATTTTTAATATCAGCACTTAGTTTCTGTATATTTGGATCATTACTTTTTTTTCCTGTCTCGGTTGACAATACCGCAGCCTCTTTCTTTATTGCATCAAAGACACGCGCCATCTCACCTCTTTCCTTTCTTAAGGTATCAAATTTCAGTCTGGCGCTATTAACATGAGTTTGTATTTCTTTTTGCACATCAGCATTCAACTTGTTTGTTTCAGCCCTTTCATTTTCTATATTTTGCCTAACTCCAGTAATCTGTTCGAGAATTTTGTTTAAATAAGCGAGATATATGTCCACTCTTTTTTTACCTTCAGGGCTTAGTTGCGCTGCCAGAAGAATTCCTTCATTTGTTTGAGCTACTGCCATCATTAAACCCCCACTCTCGAATTCTGCATTAACTGAATCAATTGCGCAAGCTCTGTTTCAATTGCTCCTAAAAGTTTATCATCATCCTTTTCAAAATTTTGTATATGCTGTTCCAATTGCAGGTCTCCTTGCTCAAGCCCTCTATCAAACTGCTCAAACCTACGCTCCCTGTTATCCTCATTCCTTTCTATATTCTCATCAACAATAACTCTATCAACATCATTTATTCCACCAGTAGTCTGCGTTATTTCTGTTTGTGTTTGAGGTACAAACTGTTCAGGAGGTGTTTCTGGTCCTCCTGCTGGAACTCCTCCTGCGCCTCTGCCGCCGCCGAAAAGTCCTCTTCCGCCACCGCCTAAGCCGCCGCCTCCAAAGAGTCCTCCGCCACCACCGCCAAGACCGCCTCCGCTGCCAAAGCCTCCTCCGGCTCCTGCGCCTGCTCCTGAAAATGCGCTCATCGCCCATCTGAAAAGATAAATGATGATGATTATCAAACATATAGTCCATATAATCGTAAGTATGCCATATAAAGATCCACCTCGTCCTACAGCAATTGTTTTGTAAAGAAATCCGCCAAAAATGCTGAATGTTACAAAATATGCAATAGCTCCAGCAAGAGGCGCTCGTTCATTCTGAAGTAATGCGTGAACAATTACATATAGGAAATAACCAAAAACCAATATGAGAAGCACCAAACCAATAGGGCCAAAAGCAAAAAGTATTCCAGGTTTTCCGCCAGGTCCTTTGATAAAACTATCCTTCAACATAGTATGGAATGCAACTGATGCGCCAATACCCATTATTATTGATAATGACCAAGTGATAAGTTTTGTCTGCTCACCAAATCTATCTCCGAAAGCAAACGTTGTGAGACCTAAGAAAAGAATCAAGAGAAGAATCGCGTCAACAATTGAAGCATACCTTTCATAAAGAGCAGGGATGTTATCATTTCCGAAAATAGACATGATGGACGTGAGTATTCCTTCGCTGCCGCCACCAAGCACATCCTCAAAAGCATTTTGAGCAGAAACAAGAGGCACTGTAAGAGTCAATCCAATCAATACAATTGTAAACAGGGATACTAATGACTTTCTATTCATCCAATGCACCTCTATTTTAATACTAATATTTTTATTGTTTAAAAAGCTTTTTGTTTTGGCTTTTGCTTTAATTTTTTGTAAGTTTTCTTGTCAGTTTCTGCTAGCGTTTTGTTAATGTCTTCTGCCTGCTCTTGCGGCATCTGCAGCAGCTTTCTTTGCTTCATGTTCAGCGGCAATTATTCTTCTTAGTTCTATCTCGCCTTCTCTTCTAACGCGACTTTCCAAAACTCTTATGTGCTGTATCAGTTTCTGTTTTCTGTGAACAATCCCGATTTTATCTTGTGTCTTATTTATTCTGTAACTGATTTCTCCTTCTATCGCTTCAATCTCATTCGCTGCTTGGGCAATCCTTATATGATTAGTGTAATTTTTTGCGACAATTTTTATGATATCACCGATTCTGTCTATTTCTTTGATTTCTTTCTCAATCAATTTTATTTCTTCACTGCTGATGTTAAGCTGTTTTTCCTCTAACTCTTCCACTTCTGTTATCTCTCTTAACAATTCTCTGCCTTCCACATCCATCCTTCTCGCAAGTATTGCAATTTGTTTTTCTCTGGCATTTAATCTGCTGTGATATTCTTTGGCAATAGCTGTCTCGTCCTTAAGATGCGCTGATTTAGCCAACGCATCACGAATTTCATAGTATACCTGCCTGTCTTTTTTGAGCGCATCATAAGTAAGTTTTCCTGCAGCAACTTCAGCTTCTCGTTCTTTTTTTATATCTGCAATCTCTGTAAGAATATCCTGCCTGTCTTTGATTAATCTGTTCTTTAACCCATTTATTTCCATGATTGCCTTATACATTAACTGAGAATATTTCGCTTCTAACTCTTGAAGTGTTGTCATTAGCGAGGCCCTCTTCTTTGTTCTTCGATTCTTCTTGCAGTGCTCGAGAGCTCTCTCAAAACGCCTGATAATTCTCTCAAATTACCTATCTCTGCATTCTCATCACTAAGCTGAGCCCTGTTAAGCCTTTCTTCCTGCTGGTTCAGATGAGCTGCTTCATTCTCAAAAGTTTGCGCGCGTCTTTCATCAACAATCTGTCGTCTATCCCTCCTTTCAGCATCTGCAAGCACTGCTGCTGGATTTGCAGCTGATGCAACTGGCGGAACTGCTCCTGCTTTAATGCCTCTCATTGCATTCATAAATAATGTGAACAAACCATAAAGCGCCAAGATTATGCAGCCGGCTTTTACAAGATTCATAAGAGACATCAGTATCGGCGCATTATTCCTGAGCCATTCAAAAGACATAGTCATTGATGCGACTGTGAAATAAACCAACAAATATGCAAATGCGCCTGCAATATAACCGGGCAAGCCAAGACCTTTTGCTATCTCATAAAATGTAAATGCTAGCAAGATAAAAAGAATAATCATTGCAATAGGACCAAAAGACGCAATTGTGAGACCATTCCTGCTCATAAGCACATTTGCGCCGAATGCTAATGCAATGCCAACTGCAAGCATTACTGCTTTTCCGGCATTTGTTGAACCATCCCTCATAAATGTTTTTGACAAACCGAAATAAGATAGTCCGATAAAAATCATAGACAATAAAATAAAATCAATAATCCCGCTATTTGCCATGTAGAATTGCGCAAAATCTATATCACCAAACAATGCTCCTGTTACTTCTCCTAAAACACCGCCATCAGAAGATCCTGATTTTACAGTTGTTCCAACTTTTTTAACATCCAAACCATACGTAAGTGCAGTTGAAAATAGAAGAGAGAACAACATAACAAAAACTAGGTAAAACCTCTTTTGCCTATAACGCTCCATATAAGAACCAGTAAATTCCCTAATATATAAAGATTTCTATTCTTGTCGTCTGCAAGTTTTTTAAAAAACGAGCAAAAATACCAAACAAAACAAATGAAAAAAGATTAATCAAAAATCAATAAATGATTAGAGGAAAAACATTCAGACCTAAGAGAATAATTTAAGCAATATTAACTTTTGTTCCAATTGCCTGGCCTGGGAGGCCTCTTTCAAAAATCGCTCTAACTGCGCCGCTGTTGCCGTGCTCTTTTGCTACCTTTCCCTTAATCTCCATTCCTGCTTTGCCAATAGGATTTTTCCAGGAAACAGTCTTGCCTATAAGCTTCATGGCCTGCTCTTTATCATTGATACTAGCCACTTTTATGATTATATGACTAGGCGTCTGCCTGTGTTTCGCTCTCCTATAATTAGCAATTATGCCTTCCATAACTATCAAAAAATCCCCTTTATTTAAAAAGCTTGCGGCAGTGCGTGAGGATTTATTAAAATATCTCAAAATATCTTCGTAAACTATTTTTCAAAAATTTGGCTTTGATGAAACCCTCTCGCATTGCTCGGCCAGCAGCGGCTCGGCTCGTCGATGTTGTTATTAACCTGACTTCGCCACATAAAGAATAATAAAGGTTACATATTCTCATAAAATTGGTGATTTTATGAAAAAGAATAATGTAACCTTCAGCATAGGTAATATTGCCCTGATAGATAAAGTTAACGAAAAATACGGGCTTTTC
>JAUYGA010000105.1 GCA_030690755.1 Nanobdellota archaeon | reverse complement strand
AGGCTAATCTATATTATATTGGTTTCAGATGTATTTTATAAAAGTTTCTTTGTTTTGGCGTTATTGAAAAGTTCTCACTTTCGTTCGGGTGCCGTCGGTTCTGCTGTTTAACATTAAGGTTAATTGCAATTTTCTCTCTGGAACTCCGAAAATTGCTCGCAGCTTTTTTTGATTAGCCTCACAGAATTGACGGCACCTCTAACTTTTCAATAACGCCTTTGTTTTTACTCCTCCCTGCCTGGCTAAATATTCTCATATGAGCCCATTATGCGGACAATTTCCAGTTGTTTTCCTTCAGGTGAGAGTTTCCAGGAGATTGCATCCATTGCCCTGACAAAGTTTTCTGAGCTTTTATGCCCTTCAATTTCTATGTAGAACATTTTTGGTTCATTGTTGTTTTCAATATTTACTTTATCAATCGCAGGCCTTGAATGGATATCCGTCATATTAAGGTTATGATATCTTATCTGGGATAAGATGTCTGACAAAAGGCCGATTTCATCTACATGAGGTGTTATTGCAACCATTGTCAGACACTTGTTTTTATCAACTGAATTTCCAGCATAATTCTCATAAGCTTTTGCATCAGTTTCTTTACAAACAACATAGAAGTCTGTGTAGTTTTGCGTTCCTGGTATATTTCCTATGTCTTTTGCAATGATTTCAAGTTTTGGCGCACTCACTAATGCATCAATGCTGCAAATCGCAAGACCTGATTTTTTGTTTCTAACAATTTCTGCGGCTTCAGATGTGCTGCTGGTTTCTATTGTTCTTGCTTTTGGCAAATTTTCTCTTAAATATTTTGAACATTGCTGCAATGCTTTCGGATGGGAATAAACATCATCTTTACCGCTATTTCCTGGATAATTGCCAATGCACAGCTCTATGCTGACGCGTTTAACACCAAGTATGGTTAGTCTATGGTTATATATCAGGTCAAGATGCTGCTGAACATATCCTGCAATGCTGTTATAATGCGGCAAAACACACAAGTCAGATTTTCTAGCAACA
Organism: Nanobdellota archaeon; assembly: GCA_030690755.1. GTDB lineage: Archaea > Nanobdellota > Nanobdellia > Woesearchaeales > JAUYGA01 > JAUYGA01. The sequence goes on along the minus strand of JAUYGA010000105.1, from coordinate 7,830 downwards.
AGACTTTCAACAACTTCATCAACAGGTTCTAATGGTAAAAGCTTTCCCTCTGCATTTGCAACCATCTTTGCTGCTTTTTCTGAATAGCTTCCTTTTGGGCCAAGATAAGCGATTGTTTTATTTTTTAGATTTTCATTTTTCATTTTAATCCTCCATTATCTAGCTAATGTAAATTTTCAAAAGATATACAATCCGAAAATTAGTTTTGTTTTTTTCTCGTCTTGTTTCGCCAAGAATTTTTTGGTTTTTCAGACCGTTTTTAGAATTTAGTTTTTATGTTTTGGCTTATCAAGAGATAAATCTATAAGAACTTAAAGAAAAATATGCCAGTTGATTTCTTAATTGTTGTGTTCATAATGCCAGAAAAACTCATGAAGTATATAAATTTTTCTCAAAAAATATAAGTTTGTTTATCTTCTTTTTATTTCGTAAAAAGAGAAAGAAAAAAAGAAATGATGGTTTTCCTATTGGTGACGGCAAAAACATATATCTCATTTTTCAGATACTGGCTTACTTTGTTTTAATCACTTTCACGAGGCGTTATTGTCCCTTCATTCACCTTTTTTTCAAATCTTGTTTGCAGGCTCTTTGTGTCTAAACCCCATTTTTCAGCTTCCAAATAACCGTAACTTTTGTCAATCCCTGAAACAATTTTATATGTTTTTTTAGGCGGATTTTCAGAGTGGTCTAATCTACAGCATAAGGTTGTTATGTATGGATTTTTAGACATTTCTTCTGCAAGCAGGGTGTTGTGAACAACCATGAGAAAAGTTACATTTGCATTGATTATAAAATTTTCAAGAATGCCTCTCTGAATATTTGTTGCGTCTTCTATAGATGTTGCTGAAAAAGATTCATCTGATGTTGTTAGCATGTGACTCATCACACCTTCCAGAAATTCAGAATAGTTGCGGCAGTCCGCCATGTGTTTTGATTCCCCTTCTGAGATGTCGCCGTTTTCTCCATACAGGGCGCGACCACCAACTTTGACCCTTATTTTTGCTTCATCTGCCACGACGGGCAATCCTGCTTGGAACAGACAGTAATTTGCTAAAATTGATTCCAGAAAAGTTGTTTTTCCGTTGCCATTTGGGCCTGTAAGTATTACTATGTTTTTGCCAGTTGTTATGTCAACGTCGTTTGGTATTAACTGTTCCGGCACTTTGAAATCTTTATGAGGTGCGCTGGAGAAATAAGCAAGAATGGGATTTTGCATATTTTTAATATATATGTCGGTATTGGTTGTTGTATCGCCTGACGATATTATCGCAGGGGTTGTAAGCTTGAAATTTTCTTGAATTTTTTCCATCATATTTGTCAGTGGCAAAATTATTCTTAGCTCCCACAGCAAACTTTCAAATTTGTTTATGGTTTTCTCGAATTGTCCCATGAGGTTGTATCTATAATCATTCCAATAGTCAAGAATAAATTTATGAAACAAATTCCAGTGATGGTGTGATTCAATCATACGAAAAGAGTCTTTTGAGCAGATACGATTCTCATCACAATACTGGCTGTTTAAAAATAGAATGTCTGGCTTTTTCAAATCAGGCGAATCAAAATCAGTCGATATTCTGGCAGATACGTTCCCTTTTTTCTCAAATTCAAAAGTTATCTGGCCATTGACCTTCGCTCTAGGAGTATATTTGATATGTCCTCTGAAAGACCCCTTATCTTGAATCACTTTGTATTTTTCTTCCAGCCATACTGCATCGTGAATTAAAGAATGAAGCACATATCCAAGATAATTTTTTTCAGATCTGGCTTTTCTATCAAATCCTATTGTGTCGGCTTCCCAAACATATCTATGATCTTTCGTTGGATCTTTAGAACCTCCTTTATCTTCTCTGTTATTTGCGGTATTTATCACCTTATAAGAATAGTTTAATAAAATCACATCCAATCTATCCTTAACTTCATTTTTTGTTTCATCTTTTGCCTGAGATTTTTCATATTGGCCGCTGAATTTAATTTCAAGTTTAAATGGTTGTTCGATAAGTTTTTTTACCTCAGCTAAATCTTCACTATTTTCTTTTAATGAAGCCAATAGTTTATCTAGACAAGGTGGAAGTTTCTTATTGTCTAATTCTCGGATTAATCTCTCAACACATTCTTCAAAATTCCTATACCTTGTGCTTATTTCACTATTCTTGCTGGTCCATTTACCATATCTATTTAGATCAGTATTGCTGATATGGCACTTACATAAAGCGTTTGTAAATTGAGAATCAGTTAAAGCAAAATTAAACAGTTCTTGCCTTTGCTTTATGATTTCTGGCCGTGTTTCTGCGTTGAATAGCAGATTATTTACGCTACCCAAAAAGGACTGCATAACAAAATCATCGTTGGAAGAATACCTAAAAAAGTGAGATAACTCTTTATTGATTATATATTCCAGAATTTTAGAGCCATTAAATTCAATATATTTTCTTTCATCGCTTTTTGGGATGATTATTGGAAAGTTTCTTGTTCCATAAGTTTTAGATTGCGTTTCAACCATGAAAGCAAGGAGATGATTGATTTTAAAAACCTTTCTTTTGAAACTACTCTGGAATAGTATTTATTTCGCAAAACTTCCGATTCTTGGCTCGACAACTTTCTTGTAATCAGAGCTTTTCATCTTAATAGAGATGGTATGACTTCCTGCATTGAAAACAATATCTTCCTCTTTCAATAGGTTTTCATCAACAATCACTTTTAAGCCGGCCAAGTTTCCGAACGGATGGACTGAACCGATGTCGCATTCCATTATCTGCTTGACTTCATCTGCTCTTGCCATCTTTAGGATTTTTGCATTCAGAATATGTTTTAATTTCTCTTCATCAATCTCTTTTGATCCCTGAAGGACGGCAAGCACTGGTTTTGTATCTGCTTTGAATACTAATGCTTTTGCAGCTTGTTCTATTTTTGTTCCGCGGACTTTTGCTGCTTCTTCACATGTATAGACTGGCCTGTGTTCCATCACTTCAAATCTTGCATCATTGGTATTAAGCATTTTTTCTATCTCGTCAAAAAGTTTTGTCTTTGTCTGCTTGATTGAGCTTTTCAAATGGAGTTCCTTGTATTGTTTCTCATCCATCTCTGAAGGGCAGCCATCCATCAATCCTTCTGCAGCTTTTGATTTAGGGAATGCGATAACTTCTCTGATGTCATTATAACCTAGAAGCATTGCAACTAATCTGTCTAAGCCTGGCGCGATTCCTCCGTGAGGCGGAGCGCCATAACGGAAAGCCTCAAGCAAAAAGCCGAATTTTGATTCTGCCTGCTCTTTTGTTATGCCGACAATGTTTAGAACTTTTTCCTGAATATCTGCTCTGTGGATTCTTATGCTGCCTGATGCCATCTCAACGCCGTTCAAAACAAGGTCATAGCATTGGGCTTTAACTTTTCCAGGATAATCAGGGATGAAGATAAGATGCTCTTCTTTAGGCATTGTGAATATGTGATGCTCTGCCTCCCATCTTTCCTCGTCATCATTCCATTTGAACATAGGGAAATCAGTGACCCAGCAGAATTCAATCATTTTGTTGTCAAGCAAATCAAAGCGTCTTCCAAGCTCAAGCCTTGCTTTTCCTAAAAGTTCATTGACAATCTTTTCCTTATCGCTCATGAAAAACATGACTTGGCCTTGCTTGATTTCTGTTGCCTTGATAAGATTATTTTGCGTCTCTTCAGAAAAGAATTTTGCAATGTTGCTCTCAAGTTTTCCTGTCTCCCCCATTTTCATCCATGCGAGGCCTTTTGCGCCCTGCTTTATCGCAAAATCAATCATTGCATCGATGTCTTTTCTTGACATCTCTTTTTCTGTGACAATGCATTTTATCGATTCTGCGTTTTTGAAAACATTAAAGTCGCATTTTGAGGCGATTTTTGTGACGTCAATCAGTTTCATTCCAAATCTCAAATCAGGCTTGTCAGAACCATAAGCGCTCATTGCTTCGTCATAAGTGAGTTTTCTGAACGGAATCTCAATGTCTTTGTCAATCCCTTTTTTGACAATGTGCTTCATCATGCCTTCAACTAGTTTATAGATATCTTCTTCATCAACAAAAGACATCTCAAGATCTATCTGCGTGAATTCCGGCTGCCTGTCTGCTCGCAAGTCTTCGTCTCTTAAGCATTTTGCAAGTTGATAATAACGATCGCATCCAGCAACCATTAAAATCTGTTTGTAAAGCTGCGGACTTTGAGGAAGAGAATAACATTTTCCTGGATGAACTCTGCTGGGAACGATATAATCTCTTGCGCCTTCAGGAGTATGTTTCATCAGCATAGGTGTTTCAATCTCAAGAAAGCCTTGCGAATTAAGAAATTCCCTTGTCGCCTGAGCTATCTTATGCCTTATTTTAAGGTGCTTTTGCATTATAGGTCTTCGTAAATCAAGATAGCGGTATTTCAAACGCATCTCTTCATTGGCAACAATTCTGTCATCAACTTCAAGAGGAGGCATCTCTGCTTTGTTTAGAATGTTTAATTCTGCAACAAGAACTTCTATCTCTCCAGTCTTTAAATCAGGATTGCTCATGCCTTCAGGCCTGCTTCTGACTTTGCCTTTAACCTGGATGACATCTTCACGCCTTAGCTTTTCAGCATCCTTGAAATTCTTGAAATCAGGATTAAAAACAATCTGCGTAAGACCGTAACGATCTCTTAAGTCTATAAAAATAACTCCGCCATGATCCCTTCTTGAATGGACCCACCCTGCAAGAGTTATATCTTTAGCAAGATCTTTTGCTGACAATTCGCCGCAAGTATGTGTTCGTTTCATGACTTTATATTTTTATTGGTAGTTTATAAAGGTTTTTATCAAGCTACGCCTTATGCATTGCTTTTATTGTTTTATTTTTTTGTTTTCTTTTTCCTGTTTATTTTTTCATATTAAAAATCAAAAGCTTTAATAACCTGCAAAATCCAACAACATGATTAAAGAGGTGTATGATGCTTGAAAATTTACTGCAGCTGGTCATATTGTTTTTGGTAATATTTGATCCTCTTGCTAGTTTAGTTGTTTTCTTCGTCGCTACAGATAAATTGAAAACTGCAGAAAGACGCAAGATTGTGCTTCTCTCGATAGCTGTCGCAGCAGGACTTTCTTTTGCAGTTCTTTTTTTGGGAAATTCGCTTCTCACATTATTTTCGGTAAATATGAACGACTTTAAGGTTGCAGGCGGTCTTGTTTTGTTATTGCTCGGGATTAACATGGCCCTTGGGAAGTCATTGGCAGATGTTGAGAAATATAGAAAGAGTTCTGCCAGCGCAATTGCTGCAATAATAGGAACGCCTCTCTTGACAGGACCTGCAGCAATAACATCTATTCTGATAGCAAGACATGACTATGGAATGCTTATAACAGGTATAGCTATTTTCATTGTCCTGGCATTCACTGCTCTCTTGTTTTACCAATCTGAAAGAGTGCACAAGTTTTTTGGCAGAACTGCGATTCAGATAACATCAACAATACTTGGCCTTGTGACAATAGCATGGGGTGTTAAGTTCATAAGAGCAGGACTTGGGTTTTAGATGATTTTTTGTTCTTTTTTGAATAAGATTTAAATTAGTTTGAGCTTTTTTTCTCTTTTATGGCAAGTTGTTTTGAGATAGTTGCGGAAGATAAGAAGACAAAAGCAAGAACAGGCAGATTGAAGACTGCTCATGGTGTAGTTGAAACTCCGATGTTCATGCCTGTTGCTACAAAAATGACTGGCAAATATATCTGCATAGACGACTTTCATTCTATCGGCGCGCAAGCGATAATTGTCAATGGTTTTATCACATCGCTTTCTCCAGGTACGCATATAGTCAAGAAATCTGGCGGTATCCATAAGTTCATGAATTTTCATAAGACAATATTTACTGATTCTGGCGGATTTCAGCTGATAAAGAGCAGTTTTTCTCCTTTTGTTGACTATAATGGGATAAAGCTTAAATCTCCTTTTGACGGAAGAAATATTTTGCTTACTCCAGAAAGCGCGATAAAGATGCAGTGTGAGCTCGGAAGCGATGTTGCGATGTGCCTTGATGACATGCCTCCTTATGTGAAGGATAAGTCGGAGATAAAGAAGTCGGTTGATATAACTCGTGATTGGGCAACGCGCTGCAAAAAAACATTTGAGCATATTAAAAAAAATAATCTAAAAGATAATCTAAAAGATAATCTAAAAAACAAACATACAACAACCATGACCAACAAAGGCCAGCTTTTATTTGGAATAATTCAGGGCGGAGTTTTCAAGGATTTGCGCGAAGAAAGCGCAAAGTTCATTGATTCTCTTGATTTTGACGGAATAGCAATTGGCGGTTTTGGAGAAGGTGAGACGCCTAAAGAGATGCTTGATATGGTTATGCATTGCGAAAGGTTCATTGACAAGAAAAAGCCAAGATATCTCATGGGAATTGGTTCGCCAGAACTTCTGCTTGATGCAATTGCCTGTGGAGTTGATTGTTTTGACAGTGTTTTTCCGACACAAAATGGCAGAAGAAATACCTTGTTTACCTGGGAAGGAAAACTTAGGATAACAAATAAGCAGTATGAGCATGACCTTTCGCCGCTTGACAAGAATTGCGATTGTTTTGTCTGCAAAAGTTTTACAAGAGCGTATCTGCATCACTTGGCAAGTCATGGAGAGTCAAGCGCAAAACGATACCTTTCATATCATAATGTCTATTTCATCCATCGACTGGTTGAGAGAGCAAGATGCGAGATTGCCGCTGGAACTTACTCAGATTTTATGAAAGAGATGAAAAAGAAATATGAGAAAAACGGTGGTCAAAAGTAAAGTATGGACTGATTTTTGTATTGACTTTAGTGTAGTAAAAAACCAAAGTTTTTTAAACGAAAGCCGCTTACTTTATCGTTGTGATACAACATGGAAATATCAAGACAGCAAACGGATTCGGGTTATAGAACACAAATAGCTCTTCCTAATCCACTGACGCTAAAAGCGATTGACAATGTTGGAAGTGATAAAGGAAGTTTAGATGATGTTTTTGTTGATGCAGAAGTGACTGGTGTTTATCTGCATACCTGCATGGCATTATCAGGGGATATTTGGACAAAATATAATTCTAAACCAGAAACAATGGTTGAATTTCAGGGAGTCATAGGCGGTAAAGAATTATCAATGGACATAGGTTATCCTTATTTTTTGGCAGGCGCTCCAACCACTACAAGGCACGATGCTGGGACTAGCTTATATGCTCGTCATCTTGAAATGGAACGTGAAGTAGCCAATTTTTTAAGAAAACATGCTGCTTGAAAATTCTTGTTTATTTTACTTCTTTTTCACTTGGTTTTCCACCACAGACTTTTCTTGTCAAGCAGGAATTCGCCGTCTTCCATAAGTCTTTTTCCATCAACAACAACTGTCGGCTTTGATATCACGCAGTCGATGTGGATTGGAACATCAATCTTTCCGCCGTAACTTGCATTATTGCCTATGCCAATATGAACTGTTCCGATGACTTTCTCGTCTTCTAAAACGCTTCCAGTTATTTTTGCCTGGTCATTTGTGCCAATCCCAAGTTCTGCGATGTTGTAAGCAAGTTCTGATTTGACATCAGCTAGCATCTTGGCAAGAGCTTTTGCCTGCTCTCCGCCTTTTATCTCGCTTATGAAACCATGATCAATATGGATTTTGACAGGCTCTTTTAATTTTCCTATGCCTGCGATTGAATAATCAACAACCAAAAGGCCGCTGCAAATGTTTTCAGCAGGAGAGATGCTTGCTTCTCCAGCAGGAAGATTGCCAAAACTGCCAGGCATTGTGTAATCGCCGTCATCATAATCAACTTTCCTGTCCTTGACATTCAGAATCAAGTCAGTTCCTTTAT
>JAUYGA010000098.1 GCA_030690755.1 Nanobdellota archaeon | reverse complement strand
AAAGAAAATAAAATTATATATGGGCATATATGGCATAATGCCGATGATATTAAAGACTTTATAATTGATTCAATTAATAAAATTGCTGAATTTCATAGTATGATATTGTCTGCATTAAGAATATCTCCAATAAGTTAAATATAACTGTACGAAAGAAAAAGATTATGAAATTGAAAAAGAAGCTTTTTAAAAGAATATAGAAGATTATTAACCCATCTTTACCAAAGCGGCGTTAAAACTGATAAAAAACAGGGTAAAAAAGACTAGTAATTTCGCTAACCCATTGAAAACAAAGGGAGTTCATTTTTGGATACGTGAATGTAGTGCCCCATACAAATAAATATTACTTGACAAGGTAATAAATATAATGTATAATCAAAATATGTTCATCAAAGAAATCAAAAAACAAAATAAGGGTTACGATAAGATTTTCGTTTCTCATCGGCTGATGGAATCCTATAGGACAGAGCGGGGGCCGCGGCAGAGGACTATTCTACAGATGGGAAAGCTCGAACTTGCGAAAGAACATTGGAAGGCATTAGCGGATCGTATTGAAACGATGGTGCTTGGACAGGGGGCGTTGTTTTCTGTCGCGCCAGAGGTAGAATCGATAGCAGAGCATTATGCAGATGTGATAATTCAAAACCGATTGGTAATCAGTCCTCAACAGGAACCTGGACAAGAGGAACCGTCCGAATATGAAACAATAGACGTGAAGTCAGTAGCACATGGTCAAAGTCGCAGTATCGGTGCCGAGCACGTTGGTCTTTCAATGTTCAGGCAATTAGAGCTTGACCGATTTTTGAAAAAGCTAAGTTTTAGTGATAAAGAGATTGCATTATCGGCGCTATCCGTTGTAGGAAAACTGGTACATCCGGCAAGCGAGTTGGGGACGAAAGAATGGGCAGAGAGTCTCAGTGGAATTGATGAATTGTTGGGAGTAGATTTCCGGCATATTTCGCAGAATGCGCTATATCGGATATCCGATAATCTATTCAGCCATAAAGAAGCGATTGAAAAGCATCTTCGGGAAAAAGAAAAGAATTTATTTTCATTAGAGGAGCGGATTATTTTGTATGATTTGACAAACACCTATTTTGAAGGGCAGGCGAAGCAGAATAAAAAGGCCAAACGCGGAAGATCAAAAGATAAACAAAACGGACGGCCATTGGTGACATTAGGGTTAGTGATTGATGAACATGGATTTCCCAAGAAAACCGAACTGTTTAGCGGAAACGTAAGCGAAGGCAATACGTTGCTGGAGATGATTGATAGATTGTGCGAGAGGAAAGACAAGAAGGATACTACTGTTATCCTCGATGCTGGAATAGCAAAGGAAGAGAATCTTGCGTTATTGAAAAGCCAGGGGTATCAATATGTATGTGTGGCACGGAATCGTCCGGTTGAAAGCTCTGAAATAAAACGTGATAGTTTGATTACCGTCAAAGAAGACAAACAGAATAAAGTAGAAGTACAATTAGTAAGAGCTGACAAAGAACATATTCTGTATTGTAAAAGTTCCGGTAAACAGCAGAAGGAACAAGCAATGAAGAGTTTGTTTCAAAAAAGGTTTGAAGATGGATTGAGACAAATTGAGCAAGCGCTCAAGAAAAAAGGCGGCGTAAAGAGGTATGAAAAAGTAGTTGAGAGAATCGGCCGGTTAAAAGAACGATATGCATTAATAGGGCAGTATTACGCGATTGAGGTTACCGAAGCCAAAGGGATTGCGGCTGGACTTAGGTGGAAGTTGGAAAAGGCGGATACCTGCGAAGAACGTTTTTCCGGGAGCTACTTTTTAAGGACAAGCAGGACCGATTTAAATGAGAAGAAATTATGGTCATTGTATATCATGTTAACCAATGTAGAAAATGCGTTTCGCTCATTAAAACATGAACTTGAATTGCGGCCGGTATATCACCAAAAAGAGAATCGTTCAGACGGGCATTTATTTATAACAATAGCAGCATATCACCTGCTAAACAGTATTCAGTATAAACTGAAGGCGGCTAACATTCATATGGAATGGCGGCGGGTGAGAGAATATTTGTCGAATCATACGAGAATTACAACCGCGATGACAACAAAGGAAGGAAAAAGAATTTATTTGAGAAATTCCTCTACCCCAGAACCATTTCATCGCAGGATTTACTCGGCACTGAGAATAACCGCCACTCCTCTTAAACAAAAAAGGATTCAGTTAAAAAATCTGTAGTGCCGATACAAACAAGGCGAATTGATGATAACCTATTGTCAATCAAGGGATTATCAAAATCACCATGGTAAACTTGGGTTAAGACCTCCGAGCTTTACAGTAAGAATTTAAAAGAGAGTGAAAAATGAGTAATTTAAGTACTACGGAATTAATAAAGGAAGAAAAAACAAAAGTTAGTTCTCAAAATCAATCTTTAGGAGATATTTCAAAAGAAATGGTAATATCAAAGACAAATAATAGCATATTGATGAATTATGCTGAAGAGTTGGCTAAGGCTTTTACCCAGAGAAGCGATCTAAAGGAAAGAAAATCAAGAGGGCAGTTTTTTACCCAAAAGGAAATTGGTTTATTTATGGCTGCTTTGTTTGATATTAATGAATCATCTTTCAATGTACTAGATCCCGGTGCTGGCATCGGCATGCTTAGCGCCGCCTTTTGCGAGCGACTATTAAATTCACAAAAGACTTTTAGCGTTTCCCTTGATGCATATGAAACTGATCAAAAATTAATTCCTTATCTTGAAAAGGCACTTAAAAAATGCAAGACTACTTTGGAAGAAAAAGGGCATAAGCTTAACTATAAAATCATTGAAAAAGATTTCATTCTCAACAATCCCAACCACCTCAATAAAAAAACCCTCTTCGGAACAGAAAGCCAGCCGATTTATTATGATTACATCATTTCAAATCCGCCCTACTATAAATTAAACAAAAATTCTGCTTACACTCAGATTATGAACGAATTCGTTTCAGGCCAACCTAATATTTATTCTTTCTTTATGGCATTGTCTTTGGAAATGCTCAAAAATGATGGACAGATGGTTTTTATTACTCCAAGAAGCTTCTGTTCAGGGCTGTATTTTAAGAGATTTCGGAAATGGCTAATAGATCATGGCGATATCTGCAATATCCATGTTTTTGAATCCAGAAAAGATGTGTTTACGAAAGAGAATGTTTTGCAGGAGAATGTCATTATAAGATTAACGCCTAAGAAGGAAGGAAAAGAGCAAGAGCACGCACTTATAACAAAAAGTAGGAACAGCCTGTTTCATGATATTACTGAACTCAAGATTGATTATCAGGATATATTTCATAGGAAAAACGGAGATGTCTTTATTAAGGTGCCTTCATCAAAAGTTGATATTAAAGTCCAGAGTGTCATTAATTCATGGAGATATACACTGAAGAATCTCGGCCTGAAAGTTTCAACAGGCCCCGTTGTGTCATTCCGTGCAACCAAATTTTTATCCCCCGAATTCAAAGATAATAAATCCATGGTGCCTCTTTTGTGGATGCATAATATTAAGGGAATGGACGCCGTCTGGCCTATCCACAACCTTAAGAAAGAGCCAGCCATTAAAGCCAATGAAGAAAGCAAGGTATTATTGGTTCCTACGAATAACTATGTATTAGTAAAAAGATTTAGCTCTAAAGAGCAGAAAAAGAGGGTGCATGCAGGGGTTTTGTTGAAATCAAAGATGAAATTTGATCGAATAGGCATTGAGAATCATCTAAATTACATTTACAAATATGGTGACTTGCTTTCAGTTGAAGAGACTTATGGTATTGCTGGCGTGTTAAATACCTCAATCATTGATATTTTTTTCAGAATGCTGAACGGTAGCACACAGGTGAATGCTGTAGATATTGAAAATCTTCCTCTTCCGTCACTTGAAGGTATTCAGGCACTCGGCAGGGCAATTATAAAATCAAAACCGGCGATAGGGCAGGAATTAGATAAACTTGTTGTGGATACTCTAAAAATAGAACCGCAAATTTTGCAGGATTTAAAGGAGGTTTATAAGCAAAATGGGAAAGATTAAAGAAGGTTTGGATATTCTGATAAAAGTCGGGGTACCGCGTGCACAGCAAAATGAACGTTCATCTCTAACGCTTTTAGCTGTTTTAGATTTAAAGAAAAACTCTCCTTGGGTTGGAGCAAAGAAGAGAATTATCCGCATTCACGATATTCTTGTTTTTATCCAGAAGAATTACAATAAAAAATATGCTGAGAATACTAGGGAAACTATTAGAAGGCAGACGCTGCATCAGTTTGAGCAAGCTGGTATA
>JAUYGA010000077.1 GCA_030690755.1 Nanobdellota archaeon | reverse complement strand
TAGAGAACTTTTTTTATGTCGATGTTGTTATTGGGGATAGATACCAATAATTTCATCGCATTAAAATAATAATCAATTTGTCAAAAAAAGCAAAATATTTTAGTTTACTTTTCTAAATTATTTTACGATATTAAATATAATTTTTTAATTTTTAATAAACATTTATAATAATTATGAATTATTATTGGAGGTAAAGGATGCCCGCCATGTTTATATTAAAGGCAAATACAAAAGAAATATTTAAGATCATCCGCAAAAAGGTTTTCAATGTATCAAATGGACGGTTTTTTTGTCCTCGCTGCAAGTCATCGGCCAGTCATTATAAGACTTCTAAAAATGGAATGTTTTGGTATTACTGCCCGAACTGTGGCAAAAATAAAAAATATTCTATCTTCCACGATCTGTCATTTACAATTTTCAAGAATCTAAAAATTAATTTTGAGAAAGTAGTCTTAGTATCAGGCATGATAATGCAGAATATGAACAGCTCCGAAATTCATAGGGCGTTATTAAAACTAGAAGTAAAAATTAATTTAAAAACTGTTTGGCGAATCGCTAATAAGCTGCGTACCTTGATGAGTGACTTTGTGCATTCTGAAAACTATGCTAAGTCATTTAAAAACAAGGTGTTTGAGATAGATGAAATATATATCCCATGCCGGCAAATGTATCCCGATAAAAAAAAGAAAACGATTAGGAAGGAAGGGTTAAAACGTGGGATTGGGTCAGAAATGCAAGTTTGTGTTCAGTTCTTGATCTCAAAATCCAAAAAGCGCAACAAGAAAATGAAAACAGCAAAAGAGAAAATTGAAAAGGAAAATAACAGAGAGATTTATTTTACGATTCTAAGTAATTTAAAAACAGAAACAATGAAGGAGAGCCTTGATAAAATTGCCATGAAAGCAAGTGTCATTCATCATGATGATTTTAGTTATAATTTCCCGAATAAAAACAAACTTATTTTTAACCACTATTCAGTTAAGCATTCAGTGAAAGAGTATGTCCGCTATGATAAGGAAGGGGGACTGATTCACACCAACACAGCGGAAAGCATTAATAATATTGTCAGGTCAACTTTGCTTAGATTTAGGTCTGTCGCTTTAAAAAACCTGAAAATATATTTATCTGAAATGATTTTTAAGCTGTATCAGAAAAAAACTGTTAGTGATTTATGGGCGTTAATCTGAAAAGTAACTGAAAACAAACAATGAGGGAAGGCCTTTTACCTCCTTGAAAGCTGTTTTTTGATTAAAATATTGCTTTTTTGCGTGAATAAGCTTATATTTTTCAATACAAACAATGAGGGAGGCTTTCGCCTTCCTTGAAAAAATCTTATAAATCACTTATGTTTTCTTGGGAATTTTCTCGGCTATGGAAAAGAAAAATATTTAGTTTGGATTGATAAAAAAAAATATGATATAGCGATGAGAGAAAACACCCAAGCGGGTTAGATGATGCCCGCTTCGGTTACTTCGATTGGATTTTTCTTAGAATAGAGGATTAGGCAAGTGCCATCTTCATTTGAATAAAGAACCGGTCTTTTTCCTGACTCGGTGAAACTATGTATAAAAGTTCTTTCTTTACGTTTGCCGGTGCGCTGATCTGTCTTGAAAATCATTTTATCTGAAGCGTATTCAATGCCCTCGCATTCTCCTAATCTGACTAAAGTAGAGTTAGGCCCAATCGGCAGTTTGATAGTCTTGGCCTTTTCCGCAGGGTAGTGGTTAAAATCCTCAAAAAGCTGTTTGGCTTTGGTGCTCGGAGCAGGATTGATATAAGTTTTTGTGCGTTGATGGCTTTGTGTTTTGACCGGCTCAGGCAAATTGTCATTGACATTGTTCTTGATTTTCTCGAATGATTCACCGTGCCAGTATTCCCAAGAGGTGCTTTTTTTCAGGTCATAACCTAACACGTTGATCTGAAAAATGTGAATCACCTCATGCATGAAGGAATTAACGCATTTTTTAAAAGGTTCCTCGGCATTGCTGGAAATGAGGTCAAAGTTTAGACAAATAAATCTACCGTCTGTCCATGCCACATAGTTTTTAGAAACGCTCTCATCCTCTCCATCCACGTTGTAAAAATGCACATCCAGCGCAATAATTTCCTGATTCTTTTTATTGCGCATCCTAACCAAGACAAGTTTATTTTTGCGTTCCAATGGGAGAAAGTGCATTGATTCCTTGAAATAGTCAATTTTCTTTAATTTATGAACCCCGTCCTCAACGATCTGGAATAGATTGGTTTCTCTTAATATTTTACTCATCGCCTATAATCCTGCCTTCTTTGATTTTCTTTTTCAAATACTCATCTATATTAGTAAAGCGGGCTTCTCTCTCTGCGATCTCTTCCTCTGTCTTACCCTGTGTAAAACGGTCATAAAACTTACCAAATATTTTGCGCCGGCGTTTCTCGGTTTCCTTTTTTTTCTGTTCTTCCCCTGTTATAGGGTTTTTCTGTTTCTTTTTAGCCACTTCTATTCTCCTTAAGTCTTTATAATAAAACTAATCCCCAAACTAGCCGGAGCAGTTTCCGATCCAGTGCGTGGTGTGCCGTTTACGCCGT
>JAUYGA010000075.1 GCA_030690755.1 Nanobdellota archaeon | reverse complement strand
CAATAGTGGAATTGTTGCTTAAAGAAGAGTAAAGTGAATAACTAAATAATAAAGTAAAGACTTGTTTTCAATTAAATCTTAAAATATCATCAAGGTGACAAAATTACAGTTGAAGAGAACATAGTTGATGAAGAAAAGCATATCGATAAACAAGCACAAATAATAAAGAAAACTAGCTTGGCAGCGATGATTGCAATACTTTTTACAACAATCCTTACGTCTTCTGCGCAGATACTCTGGAAACTTGGGACGCAGACAATAGACACCAAAAATGTTTCGACAATAATATTCAATCCGCACATTATCGGAGGATTCTGCATATATGGTATTGGCGCATTCATACTCATTTCTGCATTGAAAAGAGGGGAGCTTTCTGTATTATATCCTATAATTGCTATGAGCTATGTTTGGGTTGCGCTCGCTGTTCCGTTCTTCATAGGAAATGATTCTATGAATTCTTTGAAGTGGATAGGAATAGCATTTATCGTATTAGGTGTATCATGCATTGGTATAGGTTCTCAAATCGCTGAGAAAAGACAAATGCAAACGCATGCGCATAGAGGCAAAAAATGAGCGCAAACACTCCCTTATGGACAATGCTGCTTGTTGTATTTGCAACTATGATAGGCGCATTTGGAACAATACTTCTGAAAAAAGGATCAGACCAATTCAGCTTAAGAAAGCCGCTTAGCATATTCAAGAACTATAAGTTGATTGGCGGACTCTCAATATTCATTTTTTCATCAGTTCTATTCATAATAGCGTTAAGAGCAGGCCAGCTTTCTGTGCTGTATCCATTGGTTGCAGTAACTTATATATGGGTTGCATTGCTGTCTGTCTATTTCCTGAAAGAAAAAATGAACTGGTACAAATGGCTTGGCATACTCCTAATTATTTTTGGAGTCACACTTATTGGTTTTGGAAGCTGATTTTCAACAGTTGCAAGTTTGTAGTTTCAAATTATCGGTTGCAGATATGTTTAATCTTAAACTTTCATATATTGATTAACCTAAAAAATGGATAAAGAGATTAATGCCTTATTGGATGCAGTGGACAAAAATTTCAAGAACTGCAACTGGATTAAAGAGCAAAGTCCTGATTCTTACCTTGCCGAACTTGAAGACGAAGTGCGCGAGCTTAGAGAGGCAATAAAAAATAAAGATACTGAGAATATAAAAGAAGAGCTAGGTGATGTCCTTTGGGATGTTATTTCTCTCATAAAAATAATTGAAAGAGATGAAAAAATAGCTGCAAAGGAAATTCCAAAAGCTGTTGTTGATAAGTTCAAAAGGAGAAAACCATATATATTTGAAGGTAAATCAGTAAGCATAGAGGAAGCCAGTAAGATTTGGCAAAAGGCAAAAGAAGAAGAAAAACTCAATAAAACTAAGAAAAGAGCAAAAGAAGAAAACGCTCGATAAATAGTTTTTGAATAAGATTGGAGATGTTTTTACCATGTGGCCTTTCAGGAGAAAAAACCATTTGCAAGAGGATTTGTCCAATATAATTAAGGACCTCAAATTAACAGAAGAAGAACTTAAAATTATGCAAAGAGAACACCAAACTCTATTTAATAAACTGGCGCTTCTATACGAAGGTTTAACACCAACAAAAGAAAATGTGGCGATGCTTTTGGGTTTGGAAAAAGAAGTAGAACGGGTCATGAATAACCCTAAAACAGGTGCGATAGCTAGAGTGGTGTTTAAAAAATTTAAAATGGATTTGCATAGAATGACAACAGATATGGCAAAAGCTGTTGATGAGTCTCTCGCCAATCTGTTATGATTATTGAATAAAATGAAAAAACAAAAAACAAAAACAATAGTGATGTCTGTTGGAGGATCAATAATTGTTCCTGATGATATAGATGTTCAATTCCTGAAAAATTTTAAGAAACTTGTTGACCAAATTACCAAAAAAGGTCACAGACTGATTATTGTCTGCGGCGGCGGAAAAACATGCAGGAAATATCAAAAGGCAGCGTCTGAAATAGCAAGCCCATCTGGCAAAGAACTAGACCTGCTGGGCATAGCATCAACAAAACTTAATGCATTTTTTATCAAAACAATCTTTGGAGAAGACGCTTCTGACGTGATAGAGAATGATCCTAAAAAAGCAATCAAAACCAATAAAAAAATAATCATTTCAGCAGGATGGGATCCAGGGCATTCTACAGATTGGGATGCAGTTATGCTTGGAAAATATTTCAAAGCAGATGCTGTTTTAAATCTGTTTGATCTAGATTACGTATATGACAAGAATCCGAAAGAATTTTCTGACGCAAAACCTATAAAAGAGATGGCGTGGAAAGACTTTCGCAAAAACATAGTTGGCTCTAAATGGGTGCCAGGCAAAAACGTCCCATTTGACCCTATTGCAGCAGAAATCGCTGAAAAAAACAAGATTGAAGTTGTGATAATGAATGGCAGAAATCTTGATAATCTCCAGAAGTTTCTAGAAGGAAAAGAATTCAAAGGAACAGTAATAAGATAATATGCTAGTTCATAATAATTATTTAATAAAATGGCTTACGAAATAGTTGTCGGAAGGGATGAAAAAGACAGGCAGGAATATGGCCTTTCAGGCACAGTCCTTCTAGGAAAGCATTTTGTCACAATGGGCAGAATGACCTCTTTATCAAATCCCGTATTCTTAGATGTTGTAAGATCCCATGTTGTTTTTGTCTGCGGAAAAAGAGGCGGCGGAAAGTGCCTTCATGGAGATACTTTGATAACTTTGGATAATGGGCTAAGAATACCTATTAAAAAACTGAAAAACAACGATAGTTTTATTTTGAGTGCTGATAAAAACTTAAAAATTACTTCAGCAAAGAAGACAAAGTTCTATGAGAGGAAAGTAAAAGTTTTATTGAAATTAAAATTAAATAGTGGAAAGGAAATAAAATTAACTCCTGAACATCCCTTGCTGACAAAAAAAGGATGGATTCCTGCAAGGTCTCTTAAGGTTGGTTCAAATATTGCTGCGGTGAATGAAAATAAAACAGAATATAAAGTCAAATGGGAAAAAATATCAAAAATAAGTTCTTTAAAAGGAAACTTCACAGTTTATGATATAACTGTTCCCAAATATCACAATTTTGTTGCTAATGACATAATAGTTCATAATAGTTACACCATGGGGGTCATAACAGAAGGTGTTTCAGATTTATCTCCAGAAATTAAAGATAATATTGCGATAGTAATGCTTGACACAATGGGTGTTTATTGGACAATGAAATATCCTAACAAGCAGGACCCAGAACTTCTTGACCAGTGGGGGCTCAAAGCAAAGCCGCTTGACATTGTAATATACACTCCGACAGGTTTTTACAAGGAATATAAAGCAAAAGGAATACCAACAGACAGACCTTTTGCTGTCAAACCAAATGAACTCAACAGCACAGATTGGTGCATCACTTTTGACATTCCTCCAAACAGCGCTATTGGCGTTCTTATCGGGCGCGTTATTGCAATTCTCAAAGAGGAAGTTAAGGAATATTCAATGGATGACATTGTTGAGATAATAAAAAAAGATACACGAGTAGATCAAGTTACAAAAGACGCTGCTGCAAACATGTTTGAGAATGCAAACGCATGGGGGCTGTTTGATGTAAACGGAACTGAACTTAGGGACATAATTAAAGGCGGCCAAGTAACTGTTCTAGATGTCAGCTGTTATGCAACAAGCGAAGGAGGATGGGCTGTCAAGAATCTTGTCATAGGACTTGTTGCGCAAAAACTATTCATAGAGAGAATGATTGCAAGAAAAGATGAAGAATATCAGTCAATCCACAGGTCTGTTCATTATTTTGAAGAGGAAAAAGAGGATGAGCTGAAAAAGGAAACCCCTATGGTCTGGCTTGTAATTGATGAAGCTCACGAATTTTTGCCAAGAGACGGCAAGACAACTGCAACAGACGCGCTTGTAACAATAATGAGAGAAGGTCGTCAGCCAGGAATATCACTTATTTTAGCAACACAGCAGCC
>JAUYGA010000073.1 GCA_030690755.1 Nanobdellota archaeon | reverse complement strand
GAAGCGTAAGGGCAAACACAGATTCAGAATTCAATGCCAAGAAAACAAAAAACAAGATAGGAATAGCTAACAAAAACAATACCTTGTCACCTATCTTAAGTTCCCTCTTTTTTTTCATCTGACTAACCAATCTGACTGATTGATCTGACTAATAGATCTATCTAACCGAAATTAACTAGTTTAGCTAGTTGCTGCAGCTTGCTCTGTTGCCGCTGGCTGCATATTGCCTGCAAATTTCTTAATCAATGAAACAGGCATGAATTTAATCAGCTTAAAGGTTATTGACTCTTTGTATATCTGGATGTTGCCGTCTTGATACTTCTCAATCAATAACGCAGGACCTTCCTTCGAATCGCTGACAAGCGAATTAAACATCAGACCAAGAAGAATAACTTTTAATGCATCTTCACTTCCGAACTGGTCAATCATCGCCTTCTTGAGGAGACCATCCTGTTTAGCCTTTTCAATATACATCGTTTTCTGCTCAGCAGTCAATGTGTCAGGCAGCTTAAACATCCCTGAATCAATCATCTTAGTCAAAGTTTCGTCAGTAAGTAAAGTATCTGCTGGACTGTCTGACTTGATTACAGAAACAATAAAGTCTTTTGAGAACTGCATCTTGTTGAATTCAACAGTCTGCAATGAATCAAAAACTTTCAAATCAATCATGATTAACTTATAATTGCTTCCAAGCAGTGCATCATAATCTTTCTGGGCTAAAGACGAGGCGTAGGAATTAACGTCTGTAGCTGTGACAAACACGATTGTGCCATCTTTTAGCATCGCTGCAAAGTCTTTTCCTTGAGTTTTAGAAACATCACCGACTTTAACGCCTGTCAGAACAGAACTCTGTTCTGTAAGCAAAATCAGCTTATCTTTTGTCTTGAAGTTCTCGCTGAGACTCTTCACATCTGCAGCTACTATCAGACCAAGGATTATGGTCAAAACAAGCATGATTCCGCTTGCTGCAGCAAGCGCCTTGAAAATGCTCTTCAGTAAAAAGAAACCAACTGCCGCTAGCGCTATAAATATTACAATATAGATTAATAGTCCGATTACAAAGCTCATGATACCACCTTTTTTTTATTTTTTTATATGTTTGTATACAATATTTATACGATTTTATATAATCAAAACCCGCACAAACCTAAAATATTACTATTATAGACTATATAATCATATTTGTATTTAAAGGTTTCTAAGAAATTTATACACGACAACATTCAAACATATTCGCACTTACTTTTCAGCAAACAAACATCGCAATCGGCATTAGTTTTGCAATGTCTTTTGGCATGCTCAACAATCAATGCATGATATTCTTTGAAAATATAAGTCTTAAGTTCGTTAACATTCTGAAAATCAATCTTAACTGACGGCGGCAACAATAATGGCGGCAGACGGCCATTTTTCTGCGAAAAAATGTCCTGCGCGACACTCAGTGACTTGCGAGTGAGCTCGTTGCGAACTCGCTCACAATTGCCTTGAGCCAACCCTTGCTTCGCCGTGCGCCATTGTTGCCGCCTAGACTCATCAGAATTCATTTCGTCGCCAAGGAGGGATTTTTTATCTGAACATGACTGATCTTTAAATGCATTCATGAACAACTTTTGGACCTCATCATAAGCAGCATCTTCCTTGAAAAAGCCAAGCCTTGAAAATATGCGTTTAGTGTAAGCGTCGACAACAAATATTGGCTTGTCATAGGCATAAAGAAGCATTGAATCCGCTGTTTCAGGGCCGATTCCCCAAATATTAAGAAGAGCTTCTCTCGACGGATTTCTCCCATTCAAACCCATGTAGAATCTGCAGAACTCCTTCAGCTTTTTTGCCTTCTGATTAAAATAACCCGCAGGCCTGATAGCCTGCTTCAGCTTTTCATCATCAAGTTTAAGGATTTTTTTTGGATCCATTGCTTTCAATCTTTTCAGATTAATAAGAGCATTGACAACATTGGGATACCAGCCAGTGTTTTGCGTCAGGATTGCGCCGACGCAGATTTCAAACCTTTCAGAATCATTTCTTGGCGCATTAAGGCCGTGTTCGCAGAGATACTTCGAACTTGATTTGCCTGATTTGCCAGATTTATCAGTAATGATGGGCCACCAGCCTTGTTGGCCATAAAGGCATAAGAGTTTTTCATATATGCTCTTTATTTTCTGTTGGGTTTTCATCACAAAACCAAGAAAAGCTCAAATGCTTAAAAAATAAGTGCCTCACTGCCCAGTAGAAAATCAAAAAGCTTAAATAATGAAAGCGGCCCGCTCTTCCAATGGCCCAAAACTTTAAGGATGCCCAAACCAAAGAAATTAATGAAGCTGAACTTATCGAATTTTTCAAGAGAAGGCCGAGCGAAAGAATCATCGAAGGATGCAGCAGAGACATATGCGGCAAATTCTTCGATAAAGGTTTTAGGATATTTCTTCATGAATATTTAATGGGACAAATAAAAGAAGCAATAGAAAAAAATCCGGTAAGTCTCGATAAATTCTATGAATTGACAGAGAAGCTAGTACCTTGACACATAAATTATGAAACATAATATTTCCCTAATTTTTTATCCGCTTTCTGTTTTGTAAATGTCCAATTAATTTTTTTTCTTTGCTTGTTTCTTCTCTCAGTCCATGATTTTACTTCTTGTTCAAGTATT
>JAUYGA010000072.1 GCA_030690755.1 Nanobdellota archaeon | reverse complement strand
AGGCACTTGTCGAACAGTGGCTCGCAAGCCACGTGAGACTCGCTGCGCCTTGTGAGGTCTTTTCAATAACGCCGAGAAAATAATGTTTTGACCTGCCAAAAATTTATATTGTCTCTTTTAAGTAGTAAAAATGATAAGGTTTATAAACAAAAAGCGCTTTTAAGCTGCTATGAGAATATACTGATAATACTATACTTTTATAAAAAGCCATTGTCACCTTATACGTTATGGTTGAAAATAAACTAATGGACAGAATGAATGGAACTAAAGAAGGAAAGATGAGAATCCTCGCAGCAGGAGATCTGCATGGAGACAGCAGTCTAGCCCAAGCTCTAGCAGACAGGGCCGCAAAAGAAAACGTCGATCTTGTCATATTATGCGGAGACTTGACATATGCTGATACAGAGATGAAAAACATAATCGCTCCGTTTGTCAAGAAAAACAAAAAAATAATAATCATCCCGGGAAACCATGAATCAAATGCGACAACAGACTTCTTATCGCAAGTATATGACGCAATAAATCTGCATGGCTACTCTGTCAGATTCAAGGATGTAGGATTCTTTGGCGTAGGAGGAGCGACTAATGTAGGGCCTGCGCCGCCGATATCTGAAGATGAAGCATTTGACCTTCTGAAAAAAAGCCATAAATATGTAAAGGATATGGGCAAAAAAATAATGGTAACGCATATGCATCCTCAGGGAACAATAATGGAAAAATTCTCGCATTTTGTCCCGCCAAGCACAGCTATAAGAAAAGCAGTTGATGAATTCAAACCTGACTTTCTGTTATGCAGCCATGTCCATGAAGCAGAAGGGATAGAGGAAAAGGTAGGCAATACTATGGTCATAAATGTCGGTAAGAAAGGAAAGATAATTGAGTTGTGAAAAAAATGAATGACAGACTAAGAACTCTGGAACGAGTTGCTGTTTCTGCGTTATTTAATGCAAATAAAATTCATGATGCGCTTGGCAAAGTAGGCGAAGAAATTATGCCAAAAAACCAGTTTGGTGATACTGCATTAAGGGCAGATATTGAAGCTGAGAACGCAGTGATGGAAGTTTTCAGAAACAATAAAATTCCAATACGGTTTTTTTCAGAAGAGCATGGCACTGTTGACTTATGTAAAAATCCCTCTTATTTAGGCGTTCTTGACGGTCTTGATGGTTCTGTTGTATATAAAAGCGCCAGAGGAAAAGATAGGTATGGAACAATGCTGGGTGTATTTGCAGGCGCTAATCCTTCATACGATGATTATCTTTTTAGCGGAATTATTGAACACTCTACAAAGAAGCTTTATTTTGCTATCAGAGGGATGGGCAGTTATGTTATGGAAAATGAGAAATCTGTGCGAATAGCGTGTTCTGGCCAGCATGTTTTAGATAAGAACAATACGTTGATATATGCTGACGAAATGTATGACCGAGCGTTTGGCGTTACAATTATAAAAGATACATTCCTGTCAAAATTAAGAGAATTCCATTTTCTAAATCATCCTGCTTCTGAAGTGCATTATGTTGACCTTGCATTTGGCGATGCTGATTTAGTGCTCGATTGCACAAGAAAAAACAATCTCGAGATTGCAGCAGCTTACGGTCTTGTCAGGGAAGCCGGTGGAGTGATGATGACTCTTGATGGCAAAAGCATTGGGCTAAAAAAATATCTGGAATTCGGTCAAAAAGAGAATATCCCGGTTGTTTCAGCTGCGACAGAAGCGCTTGCTAATGCATTGATAAGACAAATAGAATGATTAAGTTGTGAGGCAATTCAATGGTTGTTCAGGATTTATTAAGTCAATTAAAGGAATTGCAGCGGCCAATTGATGATGCTGATAGAGAATCTTTGCTTGCTCGATTAAGAGAATGTCAAACTTTGGATGGCAGACCAAGACCTACAGCATTAACAAACAAATGCAATATTTATTTTCATTCTGTGCAAGATACCACTACAGCGGATATGCTCATGATGTTAGAAAGGACATCCAAGGGAGATGAATATTCAAATATAGACGACCGTCTCTTTCGTGTACAAGCATGTTTTGCGCAGGATCTTGACAGATATTTAGAATTGTTGCCTGTTTCAGGAAATGAAGACATTGCAGAGGTTTTTAAATTGGTGTTTGATGTCGGCATATCAGCTTGTTGGCATGAAGACAGAGCTTTGATAAAAAATCTTGGTCAGTTGTATCGGCAAATAGATAATGAACTGATAAGGCCTTGGGCCAATACTATCTGATATTGAATTGTGAAGTTTCTTTTTAAACGAAAATTTTCTGTAAATTCTAAATTTCTTCCGAAAATTTTACATTAAGGCATGCACAGAAAGTGTACTCACTTTCTGGCATCCTAAAAATCCTCATAATAAAGTAAATTTAGGGATTTTTATGATATTAAGACTAAAAACAGATACTTCTGCATGAAATATTATCTAGATACATGCATTTGGAGAGACTATTTCGAGGACAGAAAAGACAGATTCAGGTCTCTTGGCGAGTGGGCTTTGATGCTTATAAATAAGATAATTAAGGAAAAAGGAGTTTTCATAATTTCTGAACATGTTCTTTATGAGCTTGGTAAGGAATATGATGAGAAACAGATTTATTGTATTTTTAAGAATATCCGTGAGCATGGCGCTATTTTGAGTGGATTTGCATCGAAATCGCAAAGAGAAGAGGCTTACTCATTAAGCAGAGAAATGGAATTATGTTTCAATGATGCGTTGCATGCTGTTCTTGCAAGAGATAATGGCGCAATATTAGTCACTAGTACCTTGACACATAAATTATGAAACATAATATTTCCCTAATTTTTTATCCGCTTTCTGTTTTGTAAATGTCCAATTAATTTTTTTTCTTTGCTTGTTTCTTCTCTCAGTCCATGATTTTACTTCTTGTTCAAGTATT
>JAUYGA010000066.1 GCA_030690755.1 Nanobdellota archaeon | reverse complement strand
ACCAAGAATATATCGTTGATCGTGAAAGTTACTTCAGCTTCTTTGACTTCACAAAAAGAATGGCCCACAACAATTACGGCAGATTTGTCCTATACCTCTGCGTCTTCACTTTTGTCGTATATCTTGCCTCCCCTTTCTTTGCAGTCTACATGCTTCGAGACCTTAAATTCAGCTACATGACCTTTACCTTAATCACTTTAGGTTCATTGATCGCCAGTTTTGCAGGGATGCATTTTTGGGGAAGATACAATGATGAAAATGGAAGCAAAAAACTGATTTACTTTAATGGACTGCTTATTCCCTTCCTTCCAATAATGTGGCTTTTCACGACAAATGTCTATGCTCTTTTCGCAATAGAGATGTTCTCAGGATTTGTCTGGGCAGGTTTTAATCTCGGAACTTCAAATTTCATCTTTGATGCCACAACACCGCAAAAAAGAATGAGGTGCATCACATACTACAATGTTCTTAGGGCATTGGCGATGTTTCTTGGAGCGACAATCGGAGGACTTTTAGCGACACATACCAGCAGTTCCGTCTTCATCTCATCTATCCCCATATTATTCCTGGTTTCAGGCATTTTAAGGCTGATAGTTTCATTGATGTTTTTACCTATGCTGAAGGAAATGCGCTTAATCGAGGTTCCGCTAGGACATTCAACATTCAGAACATATCTCACAATAAAACCTAAAGAAGGCATTGTCTATGAGACGATAGGAACCCACAAGAAAGAATCTGGCAACAGCAAAGACGACAATTCAAAAGAGGATGGAAAAATAAAGTTTAAGCTTGAAGAAAAAAACCTTTCTGAAAAAGAAGTTCTGAATAAAAATCTGGATAAATACCTAAACAAAAAGAAACTCAAACAAACAAAAGACAAATGACAAAAAAACATAATTGGTGATAAAATCGTATATGCATAGCATCTTCAAAATTCTCGACTGATTGGTCGAGGGAGCTGCATCCCCGTAAGGGACATCCCCCTGCGACGCTCGTCGATACTTTTAGTTTAAGGAATTTTGACCTTATGATGCTATGCACATACATAAAATCAATGAGGATTTTAATCTTATTAGTTAAATTACAAAATGTTTAATAATAAGTTCTGCATAACGCATCAATCAGGCGTTATGATGAGTCGTAAACAGAAACAAAAGGGGTTTTTTAAGACAATCTATCAGACAATAATGGAAAGTCTGTATTTAGGTACTTATCTATCTAACTATTCCTCAAACTATATCTCTGTAAATGCGCATGAAGAGAAAAATAAGCAGAGGGATTATTCGTCAAACCCTCTTTTTTCAGGCGTCATAAATGCAAACGCTGATTACAATAAAAACACGCCAACAATTCTAAAGACTCGAGAAAACAGCGAACTATATTCTAAATCAAACTTTTATCAGAACAAAAGCATAAACAGCCAGAGCGGGATAAGATTTGAGAGCCCAACTGGACTTGATAAAAAAGTAATGTATGAAATCGTCAATTACCAAAGAAAGCCCGCAGAAAAGCAGGTTTTGACAAGTTTAGTAAACCCAATTTATTCCCAGGGGACCACTGTTCTTAAAGGCGGAAAAGTATATTTCTTTGAGAAAGACAATTACAATACTGTTCTGGCAGGAAAGAAAAAAGCTCCGGCCAGGGAATTCAAAAGCGAGAGCCTGTTAAGACGGATATTTCGCAAAGGCGATGTTGAAAAAAGACAATTAGAGAGAACAAATCAGTTAGAAAAAACAGACGCAGACCAAAATGCAAAAGACATTCTCCCAAGAGCAGCCTAGTAAACAAAATTACAAAATTAAGCGGATTTAATAAAATAATAAAAAGTATTCATTTCTTCTCAGAATGGAACTTCTGAAGGGTCTACCTTGAATTTCTTCATACCTTTGATAAGGTGAAGGTGCTTTTTGACATGCTTGTTCAGCTCTTCCAGTTCGTCGACAGTCATTTCTATTATGCCTGAAACATTTCCTGATTTGTGGCATATCGCGACTTTTTCAGTTGATGCAAAATCTTCTTCTATAAGAACTTCTTTTATTTCAGAATCAGCTTCAATTCTTGTGGCGCCGCCCTTATCAGCTATCTTCAATTTAATCTTCATTCTATCCCCTCCTTAACCCGCGCTTTTTTTGTAAACTAGGGGACAATTATTGAAATATATAAACCTTTCTATTATGTGACTATTTGAGAAAAGTAACAAACCCCTTTAGCATCCAGTAAAGCCAACTAGAAAAAGCTTACACTAATTTAAAAGTGTAAATAACATCAACTATCTGATCATCGGTTTCTGCATCGCAGGAAATCTCTTTTTTCTTCAACTCATATTTCAGCGATTTCTTGTTGATTTTTACAGCCATAACATCTCCTTTGCAAAGAGGAATGCCGCCTTTCCAATCATAAGTTCCTTTAAAATCTCCATCTAGAAAAATTGCTTTTGTGTTCTTTTTAATCATAACTTAGTGTGTGTTGGAGCTGCTTAAAAACTTTTCTACAGCACCAAAACAATCAGATAGTATTTAGTCTTCGGCAGGTTTATATATAGGTTCATGTCATGGGCTTATGAGGTGATTTTTATGAAAATTGTTTGTATATTCTGTAAATCTTCGGATGATATTG
>JAUYGA010000051.1 GCA_030690755.1 Nanobdellota archaeon | reverse complement strand
CATAGCTATCTATAGATAGCTCTAGTATAAATAGATTGCGGTGATTGAGTATATACGTTATCTTAATAGAAAATCAGGAATTTGCCTTTACAGTTACCGCTTGCGGCGTTGCTTTTATAATATAAACGCCATGGCCCGGATTTGAACCGGGGAATCCTTGCGGAAACAGGATCTTTGTGCGCTGAGTTGATTATGCATCTTTATGCACTTTCGAGACAAAACGCCTAGCAATCCTGCGCAGTTTCCAGCTTTTGGGCACGCCTTGCGGCCCTGTAAAGTACCAGGTTGTGCCACCATGGCTTATGATAAATGAATGAAACAGGTTTATATTTAAATTTAACTGTGGTTTATGACTATAAAAGAACAATTAAGAAATAATATAAAATATTGAATAAAAAAATAAAGAAAAAAATAAAAATTTTATTTCTTCTTTTTCTTTACAGCCTTTTTTGGCGCAGGCGCGCAGCAGCAGCATCCCATTAGAATCACCTCTCAATTGATATATCAATAACATACTACAAACTAATATTTAATTGTTTGTTTTTTTATATGTGCATAGCATCTTCAAAATTCTCGATGTAGCTGTTGATGGAGCTGCGTTCCCGTAGGGAGCATCCCCTCGCAACGCTCATCGCTGTTTTTGATTAATTGAATTTTGACTTAATGATGCTATACACATATGTTTAGATTATATTGATAGTAGTTGTTTTCTGATTATTGCTTTCATCTGATTCTGGGATTGTGTTGTCAGGATCTGCTGTGAATCTGATTGTTTTTTCTTCGACAATATCAAAAGGTTGCATTATGTTTACTTGTTTAGATGAATGCGCTTTGATGCTTATAGGTCTAGGAGACCTTTGTACAGCTATGCTTCCGTATTCGAAAGCCCAAATTATATTGTCAGCGTCTTTATCGCCCGTGTTTTCAATGACTGCGTTTATCTTGACAGGCATTCCTGGCGCTGTCTGGGATGCTTTTATGTCCCTTATAGATAAGTCAATCCCTCCACTTAGAGCAGCAGCTATTACTTCTACATTGATTGTTTTAGTGACGCGCCCACCTTTGCCGTCAGATACATCAAGGCGAACTTTATGACTGCCTTGCTTTAATGCAGTCTCAAAATGATTCGATTTGTATATTGATGAGCCATCAAGCCACCAAGTGTACTGCAAAATATCTCCATCAGGATCATATGCAACAGCACTCATCTGCAAAGCTCCTTCTACAATCTTGACATTGCCATCAGGGGTGATTGATTTTATGACAGGAGGACTGTTTGGTTTTGATGGTATCATGACGCATTTATTGTTTGCGCATACAAAGCCTGAATCGCAAACAGGATTGTTGTACTGGCATCCTTTTTTTGAAACGCAGATATTGTTTATGCAATCCTTATTCAAGTCACAGGGCGGATTGGAATAAGCGCAGCCTGATTTTCTTACGCAAGCATTATCTACGCAGTCGCTGTCAGAATTGCATGGAGGATTATTATATTTGCATCCAGCAATAGGAATACAGATGTTAGCTATGCAATTAAATCCTGTATTGCACGAAGGGTTGTTGTATTGACATCCTTTCTTTAATATGCAGTTTCCATCAACACATTCCTGGTCTGGTGAGCAGGTAAAAGCTCCATTATTACAGCCAGGTTTTTCTGTCCAGCATTTGTTGTTGTAACATGTTTGCCCTGATGGACAAGGCAAATCATTAAATGAACATCCTTGCTGAGGAACGCATGCATTATTCACGCATTTGTATCCTGTAGTGCATGGAGGGTTATTGTAAGCGCATCCTGCTTTAGGAACGCAAATATTGTTTGCGCACTCTTGATTAGGATTGCAAGGCGGATTATTGTACTGGCAGCCTGCTTTAGGGACGCATTGATTGTTCACGCAATCTTGGTTAGGGTTGCATGGCGGATTATTGTAAGCGCATCCTGTTTTAGGAATGCAAACATTATCTTTGCAGGTGAAATTAATTTCACAAGGAGGCTCGTTATATGCGCAGCCTCTTAACTTTTCAACATAAACATTCCATGAAGCATCTGTTTCGAAAGTCCTATCGCTGACTTTAACCAAGAGAAGATGTTTCCCTATGTTATTCTGGTTTCCGTAGAAGAGATATGACTGTCCTGTTGATGACTGTTTTCCGTCTAAAAACCAGGTGTATATTAGTTTAGCTACTTCTTTATCTACAGCAGTAACATTAAACATCTTGGATTCTGTATTTGAAACTTTAACATTTTCTTCTGCAGGATTCTTTGATACTATGACAGGTTTGTTCCTGTCAGGGCAATCGATTGGGCAGGTCTTATAGTTCTCTCCGCTTTTCGAATCGCATATCCTGTCTCCGCAAGGCAAGCAGATGTATGACGGGGCAACGCATTTGATATCGCCTTCGCCTTCACAGTACTCTGTTTTTGTCAAACCAACACAGCAGTTATCTGTCCTGTTAATTATTTTTTCGCCTGCCTGCACGCAATATATTCTTTCGCAGACATTATTATTGCATCTATATCCTGGATCGCATGGAGGATTGTTGTATGCGCAACCTGTTTTAGGAATACAGATATTGCTGCTGCAAGTTTGATTAATGTTACAAATCGATGAATTGTAGGCGCAGCCAGGTCTTAAGACGCATTGGTTATTTTTGCAAGTGTAATTTCCAGTGCATGGAGGATTGTTGTAATCACAGCCTATTTTCAAGATGCATGAATTATTGGCAATATTGCATGTGAAGTTTGTTCCACAAGATGGATTATTGCATGTGCATCCGCTTCCAATTACATCTACAGAAGGATTTGAATGACTTACTCTAACAGGCATTGGTTCTGAGTCAACATATTGAACCAAGTCAAGTTTTTGGAAAATCACTATAGTATTTCCTGCGGCTTTTCCTTTTAATCTCAATACAGAAAGATTGCCAGATCCTTTGATTCCGTTTTCAACCTCTGTTCTTGTTCTCGAAAAATCAATTATGCCTGCAGTGGAATTCAGTTTTTTAAAGCCGATTAGGTAATTTCCGTCTTTCTTGAGAAAATCACCTTCCCGAACATCGAGTATTTCTAATGCTTGCGGGTCGTATTTTAAAATAAACTGAAATGCATAAATCTCCTTGCTGCTGTCTATCTTTATAGGCATATATATTTCCTCTCCAATGGTGATGTTTTTTTCTTCTGAATAGACTGCGGCATCGCTTGCTGCCAAAGCAGACGGCGCGGATATCACCGCCAAAATAAATAATACTAAACAACACGCAGTCCAGCATACAATCTGTTTCTGAATTTCTTCCATCTTTCCTGTTTTGGAGATATTGATTTTCATTGCATCACCTGCCGAAAGATTTTCCCATCATCGAAAGATCAAATACATCTATGCTTCCGTCATTGTTTATGTCGTTGAACAGATCGTATTTTTCATCGCCTTTTCTGGTGTTGAAGTTTTTCCCAAGCTTTGACAGGTCCATGACATCTGTTGCGTCATCGAAGTTTATGTCTCCTGCTTTGCTGTCATCATAGATGCGTTTCCATTTTGTCACATACCAGCTATACTTTGACTCATTGGCTATTCCGGAAGTTATTTTGTACAGGCTTGTTTTATTCTGAGTCAATTGAGGGCTTACTTTATTTGTCCATTCAAGGAAGTCGGCTGTAGCGCCCCTGTCGATCATAACCAATTCTTCGTAAACTTGATTCTGATCCTGCTGTCCTTGCGTATTTTTCAAAACACAATAGTAAGTTCCATTTGCATTGCTTGATATTGGGTCAAAACTTGATTCCTCGCATGTCGGCAGATTGTTTATGAGCAATTTGTTTGATGCAACATATTCGCGGAATTTCTTGTGCGACGGCGCCTCGATTGTTTTATTCCATGCGATGCTCTCGGCAAACCAGTCTGCAACACCCTCGTTTTGTGTTCCGCTGAGATGTCCGATTTCGTGCGCTAGGATTACTTTCAATTCCTTGTCTGCATCGCTGTTCAAATCAGTGTTTTCTTTCAGTATGTAGTTGTAGTTTTCCGTAGGTACGATGTAAATTGTGTCAAGAATAGATCCCTGGAAGTAGCTCGTGGATTTTGAATCAGACTTCATGCCGCTTAATTTTATTTTTACAGTTGGTTTTTGCGTGCTGTTGCCGAATTCTTTTATTGTTTTGTTAATAATCTGGTCTGTGTAGCTTTTGACTATTGCCTGAAGTTTCTGGTTCGGCACTTTTTGGACAGATGAATATTCTGATTTTTCCCAATTCAGCTCTACTTTAGATTTAATAACATCGTTAGTTAGTATGCAGCTTGTTTCTCCTGTTGCATTTGACCTGTCGCACATGCTGTAATAGCTTTCATTGGTTTGTTCATTCCACAGCAGATTGAATGATGACTGCATGTTATTGAAGCTTTTTGTTTCAAAAGTATAGTTGCCGATTTTGCAGATTGACATGTTTGATTCGCGGTTTGTGTAGCAGGTTATGTTATTCGCTGAATTCTGAGGGGCTATTGTGAACTCATTTGATAGGTTGCCATTTTTTATTGTAAAAATCAAAGTCATATTCTGCGTTACATTGCCTACATTTATCGACATAGGTAGTATATACGTTGCATTTTCTGTTGTCTGATAATATGGACTGACGGCCCAACCGCAAGCTATTGCTTCGTCTACGAATGGCAGGAAGGGGGTGCCAAATATAGTAACGCCGCATAAGACAAATTTACCGCCTTTGTATACTAGGTATCCATTTGTAACAAGCCATGTGAAAAGCGCATCTCCTGCTGCTATGCCTGCGCCGGCTGTTGCTGTGTAAATTAAAAGATTGCCTGCAGGATTTGGAACAGGTGTTGGCTGGGCATTTTGGTCTGGATAATCTTTGCAAAATGAATATCCTGCAAGGCATCCATTGGTGCAGGCCACATAATAATAATCAGGCGTGCCTAAACCGCAATCAAGACCTATGCCTCCTGAACAAATGCATCCTGCGCTTGCCCCTGCTCTCATAAGAAATTGAGATATATCTGGAGCAGGCATTGGCTCAAATAAGGGAACAGGAATTTCCTGCGGTTCCGTGTATGGACTTTTCTCTTCTTTCCTGCCTGTAGCATCGTTGCAATATACCGCATCTACGCAGCTCGGAGGGTCTGAATAACACATTCTTTTTATTTTTCCATTGCACAGCAAAAGACCTGCGCTGCATGTTTGTGTTTCTCCAGCAGGACATTCCATTCCTGATGCGAAACTATCTGACATCGTAATTATTGGATATATGTCAGAGTTAACTTCTGTTCTGTCTGTGCATCTGGCAATATTTCCGTTATCAAATATGAAATCCCTGCAGCTGACTGTCGGGGATTCGTAATAAGGCGAGGAAAAATGTCCTGAAGTGTCCACTTGTTTTACAGGAGTGCAGCTAGACCAGGTGTTTCCTGCGCTGCATGTCTGCGTTCCAGGAACTGCTATCATGTATTTATCACCAAAAGTCAGATTGTATGAGCAAGTTCTGTTGTTTCCAGGATTGCATTCAAAATTAGTTGGTATGCACTGGTTCATTATGCATTTTTTGCCAGAACCGCATGCAGGATTATTGTATAAGCATCCCGTATTTGTCTTTACACAACTGCCGGTGCTGCTGCATTGCTCATCTAAAAAGCAGTTTACAACAGTGCTCCATTTTAAACAGCCTTGGCTTGTTTTAGCGCAAACCTTGTAGCCTGTTGTTCCAGAACAAATCTTTTCTTCTTCTGTTGTGCAGTCGTTAACGCAGCTTGGCGGAAAACAATTTCCCGCATTGCATGCATAATTGCTCGGGCATGAAGCAGGAAAGGACCATTTCCAGCAATTATTTGCATCTTTCAGGCACATCTGGGTTGCTGGTTTTCCATTGCTGTCAGCGCTGCATCTTCTGTCAGTTGGTGAACATTCATTGTTGCATACAGGAACATCTATTTTTATAAATGTGAATCTTGCTTTTATGTAATTTACCCCCCATTTTCCATTTGCTTTCGCAGTCATTCTGATCTCGTATGCAGTGTTGTTGGAAAACATATCTGGCAGCTGATATGAGGTTGATGATGTTGATACAGAAAATTCCTGGCTGAATACTTGTGTGGCATCGCGGATTCTGAAAATAGTTATCTTGTAATCAGTTATTGCATCGCCATCCGGATCAATTGCAGGATTCCATTTTACATTAGGCGGGCTGTAAACTATGCTGTTGTCTTGCGGAGATATCATGATTGGAGAAATTGGCGCTTTGTCAAAATCCAGATAAGGCTCAAATTCCTGCGGCTCTGATCCTGGGCCGTAACTGCTTCCATCATATGCAAAAACTTGCCAAACATATTTCTGCTTGTTTGCGCAGCAATATTGGTATCCTGCAGGTATTGTAAATGATTCTCTTGCGCTTATTTCCTGATTGAATACATCTTTTCCGGCTGTCGGAGAGCCTAGCGGAACCCATTCCTTTATGTAAAGTCTGTTTGTTTTAATTGCATCGTTCTCAGGGTCGCTGGCCTGCTGCCATGTAAATGTGGGATTTGAAGAATAGACATAGTAGTCTGTTGTTTTTGGAAATATTGGTGTCGGAGCATTCGGTGCCTGATTGAGCGATTGAGTTTTGAATGTCTGCCATTCGCTTCTGAAACTCCATGATTTTCCATCGAATGCATAAACGCACCATTCATATTCTGCATTGTTGCTCAAAGTAATGGCAGGAACCCAGAAATTTGTTCTAGCGGAAAATTCCTGCTGGACAACAGTTTTAATTCCGACTTTTTCTCTTACAATGACTTTGTTTTGAGTGATTGCATCATTTTCAGGATTTATCGCCTGTCTCCATTCCAGTTCCGGCGTAAGTGTTGGAACTACCGTGTAGGTGTTTGGTCTTAAAGGAATTGGAGGATTAGGCGCCTGATTCTGGAGATCTAGCTTGAATCTTCCTTCTGCTGATGGGCCCCAAGTATTTCCATCGTATGCAGAAACCTGCCATCTGTAAAATCTGCCGTTGGATAATGAAAGCTGGCTTGTGTAAGAATTGCCTGCATTCATTTGATAAGTGTATATCTGAGTGCCGTCATCATATCTTAGGATTATTGTGTTTTTAGTTATTGCATCACCCTCTGGATCTATTGCCTGATCCCAGGTGAATGTTGGCGTGAATGAGCTGACAATTTCATCATAATTTGGCCTTAAACCAGTTGGGGCATTTGGCGCCTTGTTTGTCTGGATTGTGAAAGTATTTTCTGAACTAAAATCGCTCCATTTTTCTCCGTCATACGCGCGGACTTTCCATCTGTATTGTCCGTTGGAGCAGCAAGTTGTGTCAACTCCTGCCTGAATTGTGTAAGATGTTGAGGCAGATATTTCCTTGTTTAAGACCTGGGCATTATCCAAGATTCTTGTGACGACTAGCTGATTTTTGGTTATTGCATCGCTGTCTGGGTCAATACCTTGTTGCCATGAAAAAGTTGGATTTACAGTGCTAACATACTGGCCGTTTAAGGGAGATGTTGGAGTAGGAGGATTTGGAACTCTGTTTACGCATTGCGCATTTGAACACAGTTTGTTTCCGCAAACCTGAAGTGTTTCTATTTCAGAGCGCGTTGTTGAAGTGCACCTGTTTAGAGAATAACTGCATCCTTTGTCAGTGCATGTTCTTGCTCTTACAACATTATTTCCGCCGCAATAAGATGCGCCCCAGGAACCGCAGCTTCCGGCGCCGCAGTAATTTACATTAGACCAGGAGCAGTCAGAATTTTGATATCCTTCATAATTTGAGTTTTGACATTTGTAGCCAGCGCTGCAGGTTTGCTGTTTGCATTTTCCTGTTGTAGAGTCGCATCCTGAAGAACAATATTGGCTGCTTGATGATGAGTAGCTGCAGCTTCCGCTTGAACAGCGATATGCGCGATATTCAGAATAAGAATCGCTGCAATAATAACCATTTGAACCGCATGAAACTCCGCAACATAAATCATTTTTTACGCAGCTTCCCCATGAACCCCACTGGCCGCCTGAACAAGTTCTTTTTTGCTGGCCGCTGCATCCGTTTGATGTGCATGACTGGGATTGTAGTTGGCCGTTAGTGCAGACACCAACATTACATTGCTTTGTTGCATCATTGCATCCGCTGGCGCAAGTCTGCCAAACCATCCATATGTATCGGCTCAGCCCTGAAAAATACTGGCAACTTTCCACATTTCCGCTGTAGCATCTTTTTACGCCAGGGGTTGAGCATGACTCCATTGCCGCAGTTGCCTCTTGGATGGATACGCCAATGATAAAAATCACTATGAAAATTAAAACGCATAAAAAAGCAAATTTTGAATCAGTTGGTTTAAATTTAGTTATTTTCACTGAGCTGGCTTCTGATTCGGCTATGCTTTCTGAAATCTTACTCATTAAACACCTCCTGTGATTCAATCGATATGTTAAATTAATACATAACATTAATCTGCTTCTCTGCTTAAGACGACATTTAATATAGCCCAGGCTATGTTCTGTCCTGTAAATCGGTTTACCACTCTTTTTCTTTTTTTTATGCAGCTTGATTGTTTAACTGTTTATGTGGAAGAAATTATAGCTGCATACAATACGTGTTCTATCGCAGGGAATAAGTGTTTCATGGTGTTTGGTGTTCTGTTCCTTCTAATGTTCTAAAAACAAACACCACATACACTTTATCTGATAACCCCGGTATATAACCCCTAAAAATTTCTAAAAATATCTATTAAATCTTTTTCTTAGGTTAACTATGTTAATTTAGTATTTATATTTTGGTTAGATGGCCCTTGATGAATTCCTAATTTTATTTAATTTGCTGTTAAGTGAAACCTACTTTTTGATATGAATTTTAGAAAAAAACAGCTTCTGTCTAAAATTATTTTTTTAAAAATAAGGCTTATTTGACAATAATATGACCAAATAACTATCTTTTTGTCATAAAAAGATGAAATAATTAATTTATGAAATCTTTTTTTCGTTCATCGTTTTTAGTTAATTTAACCAAAATTCTCATAAAAACAGCATTTATAAGGCTTTATATGCTGTTTTTTTAAGTATTATTGTCAAATATGAAAAAAACACTTAATAACCCAAAAAATTTATATAAGCTGCTTTACTAACTAGGAAAACATAAACTTTTTATCTATAAAAATGGCTGAAAGAAAAGAAAAAAAAATCAAAGAAGAACTGAAACAAGCAGTAGATTTTTCAAACCAAATTAAATCTGATGGCATCCTCGTAGATATCTCTCCAATATATCTTTCTAAAAAATTTTCTGTTCCAGTAAATCAGGTCAAGAAAAATCTGAAGTCTTTCAAGAAATACAAGATTGCCAAATTCGGAACAACACTAAATTATCAAAAACTGCCGATATTTAATGTTGTTATAACAATCAAAAGCACGCATCCAAAATATAATTCCTCTCTTGTTAAGGATCTTGTCATGATACCTCTTGTTGAAAGTGTGTACCAGATTTCGGGAACAGATGCGACGCATTTTGTCAGGGCGAGAGTGCCGACATTTGAACAAATCTCAACTTTAGTCTCTCATATTGCGACAAAATTCAAGGACAAAATAGAACTCACAGAAACAATGATAACAAAAAAAATAATTGAAGAGGAGCAATACTTCTATGAAAATGAACCTTTTAAACCTGAAAAGCTTGACGAAATCGATATGAAAATCTTAAGCTGCCTGAACTCTAATGCTGAAATGACTCTTAAGGAAATAGGCAAAAAAGTAGACCTGCGCGAACCGTCAGTTTATAGAAGGATAAAAATCCTGAAAGAGAAAAAAATAATTCTTGGCTATAATTGCATAAGGCGATGGGTGAACATACCTGCAAAGCTTCAGCCGATAAGAGCAATGCTCACTATGAGAATAAAAGCAAAAGAGATAAATGAAGCGTCTGTACTGAATGATATAAAAAAATTTTCAAGAGTCGTATTTTCATATGAGGTTTTTGGAAGATACAGCCTGATAATGCTCATTGACGTTGATTCTCCTTTTGTTCTCTATAAAATGATTGACGAATTGTCAAAGAATGAAAATCTTCTTGAGATCCAGACATACCTTGTCGTCAATTCTTTATCAACATTATGGAGCATGGATTACTCCTGAATATTTCTGAATTATTAAATTTCTTAATTTTCTAAAAATTTCAAAAAGTATTAAAAAGCAAAAACCCTTTTCAAAGGTTCATCAGTGAATTTACAGGTGGAAAAATGACTAAGAAGCAAACTGATCAGACAACTAAAGACTAGCCTCTGATAATCCAAGGTGAAAAATTTGATAATCTGGAACGATATTTAGATTACTGCGCGTCGAACAATACCGAGCCTGACTTCAAAGGGCTAGAGTATTATAAGATACTGTATGAGCTGGGAGCAATACATCCAGACCGTTCATACATAAGAGCTTGGACAGGTTGCAATATGGATGAATTTTATCAAATAACTGAGCAAGGCATGCTTGCAGGGATGGAAGCTAACATCCATGATGGACAGCCAGGCATCCAGGATCCAAGGAAAATTCTTTCTATAGAACATACTGAACACTATAATGTTGAAGGAATTGTCCCTCATGATTGCAGAACACCAGCAAAACTCGATTGGCGGGAATGAATCATATCAATGTTTAGCACTATTTGTTTCTCAGTTTATTCGGTTTCTTCCTTCTCAAGCGATTCCTGAATATGGAAGTGAGCGCAGCTGACAGGACAAACAGTATTATCGCTACGACTATCAGAGATATGATATTAAGACTGCCTTGAGCTGCTCCTGAACCGATGTAAGGCCAAAAAATTATGTAGGGAAGAAGTCCGAAAAAGGTTGCGGCAAAAAAATGCTTATATTCCATATTTGTCAGCCCTGCAAACATCGATATTATGTTTGATGGGATAAAGAATATGAGTCTTGATATGAAAAGGAGATATGTTGATTTTGTCTCATTGGAATTCTCATATTTTCTTATTGTTTTTCTTGAAAGCACTTTTCGTATGAATGGTTTTCCGAATCTTCTCGTGAGAAAGAAAACGAAGCTATGCGAGAGCATTGTTCCGAGAGCGACCAATAAAACCCCTTTGTAGAAGCCAAACGCTGCGCCTGCGCCTGAGGTCAGGAAAGCTGCTGGAATTGGCAGGATGAAAATTTCTATTATCTGAAATATTAAAAAAACAAGAGGCGCAAATATACCTAATGACAACACAAACTTCTGGAATTCATATGGAGTGATGTTTCTGAAAAGAAAATAAGACGCAACCCATATGCCTATCACCAATAGGACAAATAACACCAATTCAATAAGCTGCTTAGCCCCTTTATTTTTTTGCATGTTAGTTAACTACACCTCATTTTTTTAAGCATCTAAACAGAACATGCTCAGAACAACCTGTAGATGCATCTGTTGGCATTGCATTTTAAACTATATATTAATTGCTGTTTTAACCGCGCAAAAGCTGTTCTAATCGCGCAATAAATCAAAAAAAATTATTTCACATCCATTATCTTAATCAAATGCCAGCCGAACTGAGTCTTTATAGGACCGAGAACATCGCCTTTTTTTCCGTTAAAACAAGCCGTCTCAAATTCTCTGACCATCTGACCTCTGCCAAACCAGCCAAGGCTTCCGCCGTTTTTCTTAGAAGGACAAATTGATTTCTCCTTTGCTACGTATTCAAAGGCTTTATTCTGATACATTATCTCAGTAAGCGCGACTTTTGCTTCCTGCTCTGTTTTCACAAGGATGTGTGATGCATTGATTTGACTTACCATAATCATCAATCATAGCGTTTGATATAAAAAGATTGCGAAAAAAATACGGCTGCCGAATGTTTCGGCATCAGGTCAATTCTACAACATGCTAAGCAGTTCATACCTCTTTA
>JAUYGA010000043.1 GCA_030690755.1 Nanobdellota archaeon | reverse complement strand
CAAAATCGGATTTGTCAGTTTCATTTACCCCCTTAAGCCCTGAAGGTTTAAAGGGGGGGGTGACAAATCCAATGAACCTGGACACCTATGCATTACAAAAAGGAAATCAATAATTTATTAAAGGGCATATTCACTTAAGATATATAGTATGAAGCCGTCAAGTGATGAATCAAACGAGCGAAAAAAGAAAAAATATAAAAGCCCTTACAAAGTAGGCGGTAAATATAGGTCAACTAAGATAAAAATTTAATTGGTCTGATAAGAAGTTTAAAAGTCATAATAATTAAATCCAGCCAATCATTGTAAATATTTTTTTAATTAAGGCGGCAACAACAATGGCTGCACGACGGCCAAAATCTGCGGATTTTGTCCTGCTCAGTGCTCAAACGAAGTTTGGCATCACGCTCACTTTGTTCGGTGACATCCCAAAGAAGCGTCCCTGCCTCGCCGTGCGCCATGTTGCCGCATAAATGTGATGTTTAGGTAAGTTTGGATTTTTAACTTAAAGTTAAAGCACTGATGTCAAATAAAAATGATTGAAAAACAAATAAAGGAATATCTGCATGGAAAGAAGATAAGTTTTGAAGAGTTTACTCATAGCTCTGCTTCCACTTGTAAAGAACAAGCTCAAGCTTTGTCAATCAATGAAAAAGATATTGCTAAATCACTTCTGTTCAAAATAAATGATAAGGAGTTTGTTCTTGTCATCGCGCCTGGAAACAAGAGTGTTAATGCAAAAATGTTAAAGGATATTTCTGGTTCAGAAAATTTTGAGCTTGCGACGCCTGAAGAGGTTAAAGCTATTGCTGGCTGTGATCCAGGAGCAGTCTATCCTTTTTTTGAAGTAATGCCTGGCAAAGATAAGATCAAGAAAACATATATTGACGCTCAATTGATGAGAAGTAAAGAATTGTATATAAGTGCTGGCAGTCATGCAAATTCGTTAAAAATTAAAAAATCAGACTTATTGAATTTATCAAAAGGGGTTGTTACAGAACTTGACACAAACAAGATAAAAAAGCAGGAAAAATTCGACAAATCAAATCAATTAAACAAATCAAATGAATCAAATTCTTCTGAAACTGATTTGGGGATAACTGTAAAAAAAGATCAGGATATCAGCGAATGGTATACTCAAGTCATACAAAAAGCAGAGCTTGCAGATTACACAAGGGTTTCAGGCTGCATAGTTTTTCGGCCAAGATCTTATGCAATATGGGAAAAGGTCCAGAAGTTTTTAGATGATAAACTGAAAAAGTCCGGCGTAAAAAATGCTTACTTTCCATTGTTTATTCCAGAATCATTGCTTTGCAAAGAACAGGAGCATGTTGAAGGTTTCACTCCAGAAGTTGCTTGGGTTACGCATTCAGGCGAGACAAAGCTTG
The DNA here is from genome assembly GCA_030690755.1 of Nanobdellota archaeon. Classification (GTDB taxonomy): domain Archaea; phylum Nanobdellota; class Nanobdellia; order Woesearchaeales; family JAUYGA01; genus JAUYGA01. The sequence goes on along the minus strand of JAUYGA010000043.1, from coordinate 4,264 downwards.
CAGAGAGGCTTGCTGTCAGACCAACTTCTGAGACAATAATGTATGACAGTTATTCAAAATGGATCAGAAGCCATAAGGATCTTCCATTAAGGATAAATCAGTGGTGCAATGTTGTCAGATGGGAATTCAAAAATCCAGTTCCGTTCTTGAGGACAAGGGAATTTTTGTGGCAGGAAGGCCATAGCTGTTTTGCGACAGAGCAGGAAGCTGATTCTGAAGTCCTTGAGATTTTGGATTATTATGATGAAATATATAGAGACGTTTATGCAATCCCTGCATTAAAAGGCAGAAAATCTGAAAAAGAGAAATTTGCAGGGGCAAAATACACAACTAGTTTAGAAATATTTTTGCCTAATGGAAAAGCAATACAAGGCTGCACAAGCCATTGTCTTGGCCAGAATTTTTCAAAAGCTTTTGACATCTCATTTTTGGATGAGAATGGAAGCAAACAGAATGTCTGGCAGAATTCTTGGGGTTATACGACAAGAAGCATAGGCATTATGATAATGATGCATGGAGATGATAAAGGTCTTATAATTCCACCATATGTTGCTCCAACACAGATAGTCATTGTGCCAATCTACAAGGAAGATGCAAAAGAAAAAGTCCTGAAAGAAGCAAACAAGCTGAAGGAAAAGCTTGAGAAGAATTTCTCTGTTGATATTGATTTGCGCGAAGAATACACTCCTGGATGGAAATTCAATGATCATGAATTGAAAGGCATTCCGCTCAGAATTGAAATCGGTCCTAAGGATTTGGAAAAAGAACAATGCGTTCTCGTGACAAGACATGACCGAAAAAAAGAGTTTGTCAAGTTACATGATATTAAAGATGAAGTTGAGAAGGCAATGAAGCGCATGCATCATGACCTTTATACTAAGGCAAAAGCCCATCTTGACAGTTCTATTGTTGAACTCGAAACTTCTAATGAGTTCATGAAAGCAATAGATGAAAAAAAGATTGCATATGCGCCATGGTGCGGCTCAAAAGAATGCGAAGAGATGATAAAAGATGAAACTGGCGGGGCAAAATCCTTAAACATTCCGTTTAAGCAGCCTAAACTAAAGCATGGAACCAGATGCTTCCATTGCGAGGAAGAAGCTAAATATTATGCTTATTTTGCAAAGAGTTATTGATCTTCCTCTTTGTTCTTATGATTTTATGACTAAGTTTGTTTTATTGACTAAATGTTATTTATTATCCTGACAATGTAGAGGAAACTTCCAGTTATTCCCCTGCCTCTAGAATTTCCTGAATTTCCACCCGAGTTTCCTGAACCAGAACTGCTAGCGCTATTTCCAGGGCTTGAACTGCCGCTCGATGATGAAGCTGAGTTTCCTGAACTGCTTCCAGAATTTCCTGAACTTGAGCTGCTGCTTGAAGTTGCGCTTGCAGATGAACTGGTTGATGAAGAGCTGGATGTTGAATCGGCGCTTGATAAAGCAGAATTGCTATTTCCAGAAGTTTCAGCTGCAGATGAGGATGTTGATGAACTAACAGGTGTTGTTGCAGAAGTTGAGGCTTGTGAAGCTGCAGATGTTTCTGTATTTGGCGAAGTTGCGCTTGTTGTTGCAGAATTAGATTCTGCAACTGTCTGAGCATTGTTGCTTTCAGATAAATCAGTGGTTGAACTTTTGCTTGCGCTTGTTTCTGGCTCTTGTGTTTCTTGTTTTTTTATCTCCTGTGTTGTTTTCTTCGGCGGTTCTGTAGTCGGTTTTTTCAGCGGTTCTAGAGTTTGTTTTTCCTGTTCAGCTGATTTCTGAGGGAGTTTTTCTGTTTTATCAACAACTAAAGGCTGTGCAGGAATATTTTCTGTTTCAGCAGGCAGTTCAGCAGTTTTTGACTGGACTTTTTCTTCAATGTATTCTTTAACTGCTAACTTGTTGGTTGTTTCTTGCTTGATTTTGCCTTCAATTGATTTGGTTTCTTTTCCCTTTTCATTCATATCATTTGCAATTTGTCTTGCCGCCAATATATTCTTATCAGATTCCTTAAGAAGTTCTCTGGCCTGCGCTTCATCGCCTTTATCAATCGATATCTGCGCCTCTGTCGCTTTTTGTTCAGCATATTTCAATTGTTTTTCTGCCTTTTTTTCAGTGTTAAATGTGAAAAATAAACTTGTTCTTTCATACCATCTCTTCAATGCATAAGCTGTGTTTCCTGTTGTTGCTCCTGCCTCTGCCTTGTCTTCAAGGCCTTTAGGAATATTTTTCTTCTGGAGTCCAGGAGGGACTTTTGTGTTGTTTTTCTGAGGTGGTTTTGTGTTATTTCTAGTCTGGTTGTTTGTCTGATTAGATGGCGTCTTATTTATTATCGGTTGTTGGACAACTAATGTTAGTGACTTAAAGTCCTGCCCGTCATTCTCAGATGAGACTATTACATTGATTGCATAAGTCCCATTTTTGCTTGTTCCGATTGTCCATGTTGCGCTAGACTGTGATGAAGGATTCAGTATTCCTGATTGAGGGATGTTTTGTGTCAGATTTGTCTGACTAACCCATCCAGGAGGAAGTTCTAAAGTTGTCTTAACACCTGTTGCATCTGCATTGCCAAAATTCTTGGCATAGACAGTTACTTTGAAAAGTTGCCCTGGTTGCGCAACATATCTGTCTGAGCTGAAATTTGTTATTGAAATATTCGGATTCTTAATCAGGGAATTTACTGCTTTGTATATGTCAACCCTGCCTGCTCCTTGAGTGTTAGGATCAAGTCCAAGGTCAAGCGCATTTGCTTTTAGTATGCTTTTTACAGCAGCAGGTGAAAGTGATGCATCCTTCTCTAAAAGAAGGGCAACTGCTCCCGAGACATGCGGTGTTGCCATGCTTGTTCCAGATGCTGAAACAAAAACTCCGTCTTTCCATGTTGATATTATTGCAACTCCAGGCGCGACTAGGTCGGGTTTTATTCTGCCGTCTGATGTAGGTCCTCTGCTGCTGAATGAAGCAATTGCATCATAATCATTTACTGCTCCGACTGTTAATGCAGATTTTGCGCAACCAGGTGAATTGATAGTATTGTTTCCTGGTCCTGAGTTTCCTGCAGCAACAACGACAACAACTCCATTGCTTACTGCATTATCAACTGCCCATGATAATGTGTCTGAACCATCACACGGAGATATTGCTGCGCCAAGACTCATGCTTATCACATCTGCTCCGTTTAGGACAGCCCAGTCAATTGCATTTATTACATTGCTTGAATATCCTGAACCATATTGGTCAAGCGCTTTTGCATCCATCAAATTTGCGCCATATGCAATTCCTTTGTAAGTTGTCTGTGTTGAAGCTATTGTTCCAGAGACATGGGTTCCATGGCCGTGCAAGTCATCTGTCCCTTCGCCTGTGAAGTCTGCTTCCTTGATAACGTGCAGATAGATGTTTTCATTGTCTATTCCTGTGTCAACAACTGCGACATTTGCATTTTTTCCAGTTATATTCATTGCCCAGACCTTATCTGCCTGGATCTGAGGGGCGCTCTTGTCCATGACAAGCTTCACTTCATAATCTGGTTCTATCAGTTTGACAAATGATTTGCTTGCGAGCTTGTTTATGTCTTTTGCTTTTATTTTAGCTGATGCTGCCTCGACAGTTTTGAACTGGTGTTTTATGTTAGCGCCATTTGTTTTCAAGTCGTCAATTTCTGAAGAAACCGCTTTTTTGTTGAACTGAATAAGGACAGATATCTCGTCATTCTGGTTGCTTTGGGAGACTTTCTTTGAAAGATCATCTTTGACTCTTCCAGCAATCGCAAAGTTCGGGATAAGCAAAAAAACAACAACAGAAAACACACCTAACATGACAAGATAATTTTTTTTCATCAGCTCACCTTCTTTTATTTGATTTAATATGATAATAATATCACAAATCGCATATATTATAGAGCACACTATATTCGTAGTTTAAATAATTTTGTTTTTTAAGTATGTGCATAGCATCTTCAAAATTCTCGACGTGGAGTTGGAAGGGGCTGCGTTCCAGTGACTTGCGAGTGAGCTCGTTGCGAACTCGCTCACAATTGCCTGGACCAACCCCTCGCAACGCTCGTCGATAATATTGATTAAAGGAATTTTGACCTTATGATGCTATGCACATACTTTTTTAAGAGGTAAGTGGAGAGTTCAGATGTATAGATATTTGCGTTAATTAGTACAAAATTTAGAAAGATTTTTATACTTGTTCTGTTCTGTTTTTGTTATGAAAACTAAAAAAGATGGTAGGTCAATAAATCGAGATGTTCAGGAACACTTGCGTATGCAAGGGATAAA
>JAUYGA010000041.1 GCA_030690755.1 Nanobdellota archaeon | reverse complement strand
ACGGACATTAAGCCGATTAAATACTATGAGAAAGTTTTGGCCTGAGCGTTGAAAGCAAAAAAGAGGTGATACTTTTATTTTGAAAAATATTTTTTGTTCTTATATAGGTAAACTATTGCAAGTGGCGCGACTGCAATTTCGAGCGCCATAATGATGATGGAAGTGACGTCTAAATTATTAAAAACTAAATGGGCAATTGGCTCAATAACAAACATAAATGCCCAAAATGAGATATTAACATAGTATCCCCATTTCAATTTCATTGTTATGCTGATTAGGCAGAAAACCATGAAAATCAAATTCATTATTGAACCAAACACTAATCCAAGGAAGCCATTTAATGAAAATAAAGAGTATTGTAATGGTGGCGAATGAGAAGCAACACGAATAATAAACAAGCCAGTCATTGCATAAATCACTGCCAAGATAATATAGAATATTTTTAGGATTCTCATGCCTTTAGGCATATCATTTTTTACATCAAGCTTGGTTTTCACAGAGTAGATGATTTTTTGTCTATTTATAAATTCTTTGGCAGTCAGCCTGAGCGTTAAGTTAAAAAAGAGGTGATACTTACTTATCGGAGGTACGAAAATGGAAACTAGAAATCACAAAACTGCAATTTGCTCAAAGTGTGGAAGCACTGATTTGTATTTTTACGATGGTTGTTTAGGTTACGAGTCTGTCAGATGTAGTAAATGCGGCCATGAACATACAGATGAAAACCCTGTTGATAAGAAATAATTAATTTTGAATAGTAACTTATATAAATAAATTTGTTCTACCTTAGTCTTAAACTAAAGTTAAGAAAAATTTGTAATTGTGGAGACTCAACAAAAATGATGCCGGGACAATATAAACACTGTAAATATTGTAAAGAAAGATTTATGTTGAAGGCTAAAAAAGATTGGTTAGGTAGACAAAAGCCCATTAATTTTATGATGAAAACAAATCCAACTACTGAAGAACCAATTTTTTTCCATCTAAAATGTTGGAAACTTTATCAGAACGCAAAAGCCCGAGATAAAAAATATAAATTATCTGGCGGCATTAATACCGGAGTAGCATCCGTTAAAGGGGAGATTGAAGAAAATCAATGATTTATGATATAAGCATCACTGTTCTTCATCTTTAAAAAAATCTGCAAATAACGCATAGTCTTCTGTTGTATTTCTCCCATGTTCAAACATCATTATTTTTGTATCATTTAATTCTTCTCCAAGAATTATATGAAATCCGTGATGATATGAAAATCTCCCTCTACTTCCAGTAAGTTCCTTAAGAACCATCACATCTTTTTGGTGTCGCTTCTTATTTTTTTCTTTCCAGTGTTTTATCTCAAAACATAGATAATCATCCTTAATCGTTTCATTACAGTTACGCTTATGAACTATAATATCAGCAATAAACTCCTTGCCATCACTTGTTTTCTTTGCACTATGTCCTGAAGTATCATATTGGCGGTTATATTCACAATCTACAAAATATTCACCATAAAATAATTGTTGCAAATAATAAGCAATTCTAAAACACATACATTCTTCTCGTAATCCAAAATTAATCAAAGATGGTTCTTCTTCATAAAACTTCTGAAGTGCAGATTTTATTTTCTGTTTAGTATTCTTATCAAGAGTCATGGTCCTTTCACAACTTCTTTGACGTTTCTTCATTTTCATAACCCTGCTTCATTAAAACAAGCATCTCAATTCTAATTTATAAACCCATTGATTTTTACTACGATAGCACATATTACTTTTTCATTGAGTTAATGCCTTGTCTTTTTGATTTCGACACATTTTTTCTTTTAGCACCTCAGCTATTTTTCTTTATCGGCACGCTTCAAAGTTCATTGTGTTTTCAAAATAGTTTGGTAGATATAGAAGAAGTAACCTGAGCGTTAAAAGTAAAAAAGAGGTGATCATTCTTTCTTTTTAAAAATCAGTAAAAGTGAATAGTATGTCATAAAAAGTCCCATTATAAAAAATATTAAACTCGGGATACCTGGATATAAATATTTTCTCTCATAGATAAAACTACCCCATATAAAAAAAATGCCTAATAAAGTATAGCCTATGCCCATTATAATGCCGGTTGTTTTTGAAGGAGCATCATCTATTTTAAATATTACTTCTTCTCGCAACCAAATTAGTGCTTGAATGCCTAACAATATCAATGCAGTCATAAAAAGAAGGGGAAAAACAGGAGTGGTTTGTATAATGTTTGTTAGTTTGGGCCCAAGAATGAACCCAAATAGAAAACCAAAACTGGCAATGGCAATTTCCAATGCATAATGCCTCACTTTTCCTTCAGGGGAATAATGTTTATAAATATAAAAAAATATAACCTCTATTGCCAGGATTATTAAAACGATTAGAAATATTGAGATTAAAGACATCCCATTAGAGGCTGCGTGGCCAATCCAAATGCCTATTGCGGCAAGCCATATATAAGCTATTATTTTTAATATTGACCGCAACACCTTCCCTTTTTGGTATATTTCATCCAATGTAGGAACTTTTCCTCTATTCTTTGAAACAACAGTGTGCGGTTTGATTGCATCTAATTTAGCAGATTCCTTTCCAAACTCCTTTCCGCATTCATGACAGTTCTTTGCTCCTTTCTTAACTTCGGCCTTGCAATAGCCGCATTTGTATTTTTCTTTCTTGATTTTATTTTCTCGTTTTACCATTCGCATTTGTTAAGATCACTTAGTATATAAAACTTTATCGAATCCGATAAAATAGGCTCGGAATAAAAAATAAAATCATTAATTTGATTACTTTTTAATAACAATAATTTCTGCGAAAATAAGGCAAAGTTATTATAGTTCAAATACTTTCTGACTTGAATTGGGTGTGATGATCGATTTATTGCAGTAATTTCTATAACTTACTTGTTATTTGGGGGTGGAATTATCTCGTTAAAAAAGATAGGTATAGATATTTGCGTTAATTAGTACAAAATTTAGAAAGATTTTTATACTTGTTCTGTTCTGTTTTTGTTATGAAAACTAAAAAAGATGGTAGGTCAATAAATCGAGATGTTCAGGAACACTTGCGTATGCAAGGGATAAA
>JAUYGA010000033.1 GCA_030690755.1 Nanobdellota archaeon | reverse complement strand
TGCTGCTGTTCTTGGAGCAGAATCTGACTTCAAAACAAGCGCAGAATCTCCTGTAGGAGCATATGGCCTTGGGCAGATGACAAGTATAGGATTTAAGGAATTAAACAGACAGATGGATGAGACCTCAAGAATGGTCAGGTTTTACGATTCGATAGCAGTTCTTGACAAGAATCAGCAAAAAAAGTTCAGTAATCTCAAAGAGAAATTAAGCACTCTGAAGATTCTTGTCGGAGATAATGCTAGCCAGGATAAATATAAAATCAATCCAGATTATCAAGTTCAGGTAAGTATGGCTTATTTTGACTTGCTTCTCGACCAGTTCAGCAGATATTCAAAAGAACTCGGCAAAGGTTTCAATCCGATAGAAGCTGCAGCAAGCGCTTATAATTGCGGGCCGACAGCCACAAAAAGACTGATTGAACAATATGGGGTTAATTGGAATGACCACAAATTAGCTGAGACTGAAACACATTGGAATAGAATTGTCGCTTATGGTAAAAAAATAGAATCAATACAATCAAAACTTGAACAGTTCGGAAACATTGAGAATGTTTCAATATCAAAAAATATAGCTGATTCAGAGAGGGCAAATGAATACCAAATTGCAAGAATGGACTGAAAGGACAATCGACTTTTTGCTCGATGAAAATCAAACAGATTTCACTAGTTTCAGGATTGAAGAAAAAGCAACTCATAGTTCATTTAACAATAAAGTAAAAAGGTATCTTGGAGAATCAGAAGATTTTGTCATGCTTGATATAGGTGGAGGTAGCGGCACAAGAATAGCGCTTCCGGTAACATATATTGCTCAAAAATCATCAGTTTATATCATAGACCCTAATGCAAATGAAGAGCATGCAGAACCGTGGAACATGATAAAAGCTCATTTTAGTGATTTGAGTTTTCTTCCTCCTCATGAAAAGAACAAACCAAAAGCATTCATCAATTTCAGGACAAATTTAGATGTAACATATAAAGTAATAGATGCTGCGCTTAAAGAGAATACTTTTTTTGTCGGGCTTGAGCCTTTGTTTTACTCCTTATACAAAAACAGTCTTCCTGCAGGTATAATAAAATTTAATGGCAAACTTGAGAACTTAGAATTATCCAAATTTTATGAAGGAAAAATCATACCAAAAACTGTCAATAAGCTAAGCGCAATCAAGCAATTATTTGTTTTAGATTTTGCAAGTGTTCTCGCTGAAAATAATTTCTCTGTTAAAATATATTCAAAAGATGATGCGCAAATATCTGTGCCAGATTCAGAGCATTTCATAATGGCTTACAAAGAATTACAACCATCAAATTATTCAAAATCAGGAGGAAAATAAAATGGTGTATACAGCATCAAACTTTACAATTGAAGTCGGAACATTTGGAGAAGAAAAAGGAATGCTTGAATTCAGCAAACCGACTTTAGTAGTTCCGTTTACACAAGCGCCATTAAGAATAGGGCTTGCAAGCTCTGATTCAGAATTAGCATTTTCTGAAGGAAAAACCCTTGATTATGTGGGAATATTAAGTGGAGAACTAAAAGATGGTCCTATAAAAGGAACCATAAGATTCTGGCCTCGGCCTTGCTATGATGGGCAGAAAATCATAATTCCAAGAGGAGTAAATTCTGTCAATGCTTTAAAGATGGATGACACTCAAGGACTGCTGAATTTTTGTGGAGAGACACGTTACAATAAACTGTCAGTAGAATATACGCACTTAAGTGAGTCGCATATGACGAGATTTTTTGAATCAAAAGAAGGGCTGCTTGAGAATACTGTGAAAGAAATGAATCAGAAATATGATTTAGGTTTTCCTTCCAACAAAATGAGCTCTGAAAAAATAATCTTACTTGGAGCAAAATCAGAATCACAAAACCCAAAAGAAGCAATTCCTCAGGGATTTTATTACGTCAGAATACTTAAGGAAAAGATTTGAAAAGGAAACAATAAGACAAAGCGGGATGAAAAAATGAATGATGAACCAAAAGCAAGAAGCGGACTTGCCAGACTTGAACAGACAGTGGAAACAACTACAGATCATTTCAAGGACTTCAAGGGATTCGGAAGCTGCGGTGGAGCGTATCTTGGCTTTGAAAGAAAAGATGTTTCTGAAACCGCAAGAGGAATTCTTGAACTGCATAGAGGCGAAATTGTTCGCGTTTCTTACAACAACATTGCTCCAACTGAATATCGCCCGATAAATAAGTATTCCCAACGCGATATATTTCACCCAGTTGAAAATTGGAAAATAGATGTTCCAAGAAAAGGCTCGCTTGAAAGGATGTTTAGCGCTGTCAATACAGACAATATGAGATTAGAATTCCTAGAAGACACGATTGAAATCCAAAAAATAGTGATTGGAGAGCAATATGTCTCGGAAATAAGACTGATAAAACAGGACAATGAATGGTTGTAAGATGAATGATTTATCACAAATAGAACAACTTTTGGAAGGATTGTCTGATTATCATATTAATTTTAATGGCGACTTAATCAAAATTCAAATGAGATTATATGGTGTTAAAAGCTGTATCGAAAATAAAAAAGATTTACAAGAGAAGAATATGCAGTTAATTGAATCACTTCAAAACCTGAATAATCATTTTAACAAAGACTGCTATAATAATCCTCAACCATTTTTAAAAGAAGGAATACAAAAAATAAAAGAAGAATACAAACCATTGGAAGAGCTCATCAACAGTTATGTTGCTGACCCCTCAAAAGATGAGAGTGGCCTAGCGATTTTAGAACAGATGGAAAATTCCATTGGAAAATTATCAATTAAAATATCTAAAGAATATGCTCAATCATTCCTTACTGTTGTTGCAGACATTGTTGATATCTATGAGCAGAAAGGCGGTTCTATAAAACAAGTAGCGCAAACAATAAAGGAAGGCGATAATAAATACACTCTGAATCATCATTGGAAAATGCTCTGTCATAGTCAAATTACAGGCAGAGAATTTATGGAAGAACAAAAAGAATATTTGGAACGAACGAACGTTTTGTATCCTGAATTTTTGAAAAAATGAAACATAAAAACAAACAAGGAAACTAAAATGGCTGTTGAAGATAAGATTAAAGAAAGGTTTGATTTGGTAACGAGAAGCCAGAGAGCAGCAGACTTAGATTTTATGTGCTATAGGATAACAACTAAACCAATCCTGGCAGAGGGTTATTCCAGTTGCAATGCTGTTGTGTTGTTTGGTATTGGTTCAGATTTCAAGAGACATGTGGGAGTATCTCATTATAGCAATGATGATTCTGGTGTAGAGCCTAAAGAATACCTGCCTGTTTTTGTCAAGAGCATGAATGCGATAGTGAGGAGAGACACTATGAGAGCGATTCTTGTAGGTGGGATGCTGCTCACTTTAATCAAAATAAAATGATGCTGAATAAATATAAAATATCAATAGTAGGGCAATATTTGGATTCGTGGGACAACTGCATTTTTCAATCCTCTCTAAATAAATCAGAAAAAGGACAAAAACGGATACTTGCAATGCCTGAAACGCAGGATGTAATAATGCATTCTGAAGCGGTAGGATATGTTCTGCTGACAAAGTGAACATGCATGAGGCGAATGCAACAAGAGATAGATAATTAACGTTCATTATCGGAATAAAAATGAGAAGTTTGGTAAAAAAATGAAACATAAAAACAAACAAGGAAACTAAAATGGATGAAAATCTTAAATCACAGGTACTAAATTATGTGAGTGTTCTTTTAAATAAAGGAGCAAAACAAAATGGAAACATGCATGAAACAGAATTTTATCAAAGAGGATTTCAGCTAGCTTATAACCTGTTAGAAACCAAATTAAAAAGAGAGTTTGTTGGTATTGATTCCATTGGGACTATGAGAATCTCAACTTGTGCACTTGCGAAAAGAGATATCAATGATTTTCTTGTTAATGCAAGTTCGCCTGATGAAGTCGCTATTGCAATTCAAGGCTTTAAAGACGAGATGACTTTGTTTAAACAATATTTTCCAGAGAATAAATATCCTGAGATATATGTGGATGATATTGTAAGAAATTTTGAAAGTATACTCAATCCAACAGTGCCTAAATAAAACAAGAGATAAAATAAACTTAAATTTTTATTTCTTAACACTGGCCCAGATAAGCGGCAGAGCAATTGTTGCATCGCATCTTACGTCTGCAAATAATGCGTTCTTGTTCAGTTTTCCCCAAGATATTCCTTCTCTTAGTTCAGCTCCAGAACTTCCGCCTGGTTCAACTCTGTCAGTTGTTATCTGTATTCCAAATGCAGCTGCATTAGGAGAAAATTGCATTGCTTGTTGGATGTAATTTTTTGGAACCCCTCCGCCGACATAAAGGACTGCTGGCTTTTTAGCATCCCATGCAAGTCTGCTTATCTCCTTCAAATCATCAAAGACATCAACTTTTAGTTTTTTACCTTTCTCAAGATTTCCCCAAATCATAAGGCCTATGCCTGAATCAGATATTGCAGGGCAGAAAATTGGAATTTGTTTCTCATAGCAGATATGCAAGATTGTATTTTTTGGAGCTCTCTTGCCAATTTCCCACAAAAGCTCTCTTATGTTCATCTCTTTTGGCAGTTCATCAAATATTTTTTCAAAGAATCCTTCAAGACCTTCATAAACATTGTTTGGCATGAATGAATCATAAATTCGGTCAATTCCTTTCTTGTTTAATTCAGCGTCATCAACATCAGCATTTCCCTTAAAATGATTATAGCCAAGACCTTCAATCAAGTCATGAGTAAGATTTGCTCCAGTTGTCACAAAAACATCGATTGTTCCTGAGATAAGCATATCATGGATTATCTCTTTCATACCGCCAGGGACCATTGCGCCTGCAAGACCGAAGAATAATTTGCAATCTTCTTTTCCAGTTTTCTTGTTCTTTTGTTTTTCTTCAAGGATTTTTTCAAAAACTTCAACAGCTTTGCCGATCCTTCCAGCGCCCATTACGCCAGAATCAGACATTGCTTTAGCTAATTGTTTTACAGTCATGTCTTTCTCAATCTTCATCTGGTTTACTTTGTTTTTCATAGTGTTTTTCTTCTGATGCTTATTGAAATATTGCTGGTGATTATGCTCGCTATTATACTCTCTAAAATGCCTTTCTATTTAAAAAGATGATAGGTTTTATTGAGCTTATTCCTATAAAATCCAGCCAAGGGGAAGACATTTTCATCTAGGCGGCAACAATGGCGCACGGCGAGGCGAGGGTTGGCTCAAGGCAATTGTGAGCGAGTTCGCAACGAGCTCACTCGCAAGTCACTGAGTGCCGAGCAGGGCAAAATCCGTAGATTTTGACCGTCGTGCCGCCATCGTTGTTGCCGCCGTAATAAAAAATATATTTGTCATCCTGAGTGGAGAAACTTATATTATATTTTAACCACATTTAGCCTCGCGGATTGATCACTATCTTGTTCATTTTTTCGTAAGATTTAAATAAAGACTTGGTTTTGTTTTCTTTAGAGGGTGATAATATGTCAATTGTAGGATTTAACTTTACCAACATAGTTGTCGACAGGAAAGGTCCTGTGCAAGGAACAATAGATATCTCGAATAATGTCATAATAACTAATATTGAAAAGGCTGATCTTTCTCTTGGAGAGACAAAGCAGGATGGCATCAAATTCAAGTATAAGTTTACTTCAAAGTACAGCCCAGAAGTCGGCGAGATGGTATTTATAGGAGAAGTTCTTTATATAGAGGACAAAGATAAGGTCAAGGGGATACTTCATGATTGGGAAAAGGACAAAAAGATACCTAATGAGATAATGACTAATGTTCTTAATACTGTCCTTGAAAAGTGCAATATCCAAGCGCTGATACTTGCAAGAGATGTCAATTTGCCTGCGCCGATACAATTGCCAAAAATCAATCCGACGCATACCTATAAGGCAGACAAGCCAGAACAAGGCCAAGATATGCACAAAAAACCTAAAAAGTAATTCTTATGATTTTTTGTTTTATATGTTTAATGTTGATATGTTGAGGTTTTAATAGATTAACTATGGGTGAATAGCATCTTCTCAACTCTGGGTTCCACCCTAGAGAAACCTGGTGTGCGACATAAAGTCGCACGACGCGGCCGTCGAAGATGACTTAAGGGCCGCGATCTTGAACAACTTTAGTTTCAAATGGATACAATCCCCAGCAACGCTCGTCGATAGTTTTGATTTATAGAATTTTGACCTTATGATGCTATTCACACTTGATTAAACACAACTTTTAAAAACATTGCATATACTTGTTGATAAAATGGCCAAAGAATCTGAACTGAAGTTGAAGGTTGCAGAAGCAATACAGGATGATGTAAATAAAGGGATAGTCAGAGTTGATTCTTCGTTTATGAATAGGATTAAGATCAGGCCTGGTGATATTGTCGAGATACAAGGAGACAGGACAACTGTCGCTATAATCGACAGGGCATATCCTGGAGATATTGGCCTAAATGTTATTCGTATGGATGGTATCATCAGAAGAAACGCAAAAACAGGAATCGGTGAGATGGTAGTTGTCAGAAAAGCTGATGTCAAGGAAGCAAAAAGAGTTGTTATCGCGCCATCAAGCAAAGGCGTTATGATAAGAGCGTCTCCACAAATATTCAAACAAGGTCTTTTAGGAAGAGCTGTCAATAAAGGAGACATCATCTCACTTGGCGGAACAAAAAGAAGAAGGACAGCATTATCAGATAATCCTTTCTTTGACGATAATTTATTCAATATGATTGACGAATCTCTCATGGGTTTTGGTTTAGCAGACATCAAATTCATTGTTGCAGATACAAATCCTAAAGGCGCATGCGTCATATCTGACCTTACTGAAGTAGTTTTTAATCCTGAAGCTGCAGAAGTTGAAGAGGAAAAAGTCCTTGAAGTAACATATGAAGATGTCGGCGGTCTTGATGAAGAGATAAAAAAGATTCTCGAGATGGTTGAACTTCCGCTAAAACATCCTGAACTGTTCCAGCGCCTCGGAATAGAACCGCCAAAAGGAGTCCTGCTCCATGGCCCTCCAGGAACAGGTAAAACCCTCATCGCAAAAGCAGTAGCAAATGAGACAAACTCAAGCTTCTTTCTGATTAATGGGCCTGAGATTATGTGTGTAGGTCCTGAAACGCAGATATTCACAAATCCATCTGGTTTCACCACAGCCAAAAAAATTTTTGATGGAGCAGATGGCAAGATATTGAGGGATGACAAGATAAAAATCATCGAATTGGAAAAACCAATAACCAGTTTTGGGCTTGATGAGAATGAAAAGTTTTCAAAAGTCAAAATCACTCACGCAGCAAAACTTAAAGCGCCGACATTTAAGCTTCAGTTGAGCGATGGCAACCATGTTTTAGCTTCGCAGAACCAGCCTTTACTTGTGTGTGAAAATGGAGAGCTCGTGTGGAAAAAGGTTTCTGAGCTTAAACCAGGGCTTTTTGTTGGGAAAGCGAACAATCTAGATTTGCCTTCCGAAAGCCAGAAAATTTCTTTTGAACAAATCAAAAATCTAACTGATAAAAAAGGTTTATTGACCATAAAAAGCAGAAATTTGTCAAGGAGTAATTTCATAAAACTGCCTGAAAAGACAAGCAGCGCTCTCCTTGAATTTCTCGGTTTGCTATTTGCAGAAGGGAATATATCAAAAGAAAAAGGCGCTGTCACTTTCTGCAATACAGATAAAGTGTTGAGAGAGCATTATAAATTGCTGCTGAAGAATCTGTTTAAAATTACCAAGACAAAAGAATATTGTGATGGAAGAGTTGTATGTTATTCAAAATTACTGATAGAGTATCTTGAGATTCTAAAACTTTATTCTGGCAAAAAGGTTCTTCACTTGCCAGATTATTTATATAAAGTGCCTAAACAGGAGGTTGCGGCATTTATCAGAGGATATTTCGATGGGGATGGCACTGTTTCGTTACAAGCTATGTCCTTGAAAAAGAATAAAAAAATATTGAACTATCCGACGCCGAAACTTTACAGCGTTTCTCATAGCTTCCTGCAGCAGATGCAGTCATTGATAAATATAAAACTGGGCATAGAAACTAAGCTAAACAACCACAACACTCCCAAAGGAATGATGTATGCACTTGTTGTTGTTGGAAACAAAGGCAGGAAAAAATTTGCATCAATTATTGGAGCAGTAACAAAAGAGAAAAAAAGAAGGCTTTCATTAATAAATCAGTTCCCAGCTGAAAAAGAATTTGCGCATATACCTTTCCCGGCATTAACCATATCAAAATTAAGAGCAGAAGTTCCGTATAAAGATTATCGAAATAATGATTGGTATGTTTATGGCAAAGGGGATTTTACAACACATGCTTTAGATAAGATATATTCGATAGTTGAAGCTCATGGGTTAGTCAATGATGCGATAAAAAAAGAACATGCGCTTTTGACAAGAACAGATCTTAGCTGGACGCGAATAGAAAATATGGAATATGCAGGAGAAACAGAACTGTATGATTTTACTGTAGATAAGGATAATTTCATGGCACAAAATATGTTGTTACTTCACAATAGCAAATACTACGGTCAGAGCGAGGAAAACTTAAGAAAAATATTTGAGGATGCTGAAAAGAATGCTCCGTCGATTATTTTTATTGATGAAGTGGATGCGATTGCTCCAAAAAGAGAAGAGATGCGCGGAGATGTCGAAAGACGTGTTGTTGCGCAGCTTCTTGCGCTTATGGATGGATTAAAATCAAGAGGCAAAGTAGTTGTAATTGCTGCGACAAATATACCAAACTCACTCGACCCCGCATTAAGAAGACCAGGAAGATTTGACCGTGAGATAGAGATTGGAGTTCCAAATGTTATCGGCAGAGAAAATGTCCTGAAAATCCACACGAGAAATATGCCCTTATTGCCTGATGTCAATCTAAAAGATTTAGCGCAGATAACGCATGGATTTGTTGGAGCAGACCTCTCTGCATTAGCCAAAGAAGCTGCAATGGTTGTCCTCAGAAGAATTCTTCCAGAATTAAAATTAAAAGAAGAGGAAAGCATACCAAAAGAGACCTTGGAAAAATTAAAGATAAGCCAAAGCGATTTTCTTGATGCATTAAGATTTGTAAGGCCCAGCGCAATGAGAGAGGTTTTTGTAGAAAAGCCGAACGTCAAATGGACTGATGTTGGCGGTCTTGAAGAGGTTAAGAAAGAACTTGTTGAAGCAGTCGAATGGCCGCTCAAACATGCAGATGTTTTCAGAAGAATGGGAATAAAACCGCCGAAAGGTGTTTTATTATATGGCGCTCCAGGAACAGGAAAGACAATGCTTGCAAAAGCAGTAGCAACAGAAACAGAATCAAATTTCATATTGATCAAAGGACCTGAACTTTTATGTTTGGGTGCGGGTACTCTGGTTTTTACAGATCATTGTGGTGTAAATTCGGTAGAGACATTCTATGAGAATATACTGCCTGTTTCTGAAGTAGTTGAACAAAATGATAAATTGGAAGTCAGAAAGATGATTGGCCCAGTTTATACATATGCAGTTAATGATAATGGTAAACTAATCAAGACAAAAATACTGAGTGCTACTAAGTTATTTGTTAAAGATGCTTATAAAGTAATCAACGAAGACAACAATGAGATAGAAGTTTCTGCAAATCAACCATTATTGACTTTTAAAAATAACAAAATAAGTTGGGTTAAGACTGCAGAATTAGAAATAGGCGATTTTGTCGCAAAACCGTCACGTATTCCTGTATTTGGCAAGAAAATAAGCATAGCGCTGCCAAAATATGAACACCTCCGATTAATCAAAGAGGATAAATCCGCTTACTATGTAAAAATATTCTCAGCGAAAGAAATAACAAAATTGCCAAAATATCTCACACCTGATTTGGCAGAATTCTTGGGTTGGTTTGTTGCAGAAGGGAATATTTCAAAAGAAGGGATATCGATATGCAATAAGAATGCTGGTTATAAAATTAGGATAAAAAAACTAATGGAACAGTTTGTGGATAAGTCAAGAATAACGAGTTATGACGATAAAGTCATATTTTATTCAACAGCTTTTGTAAAATACTTAGAGGGTATTTTTGGCATGAAGCTTGGAGTTAAAAAATCACATACAATAAAGATGCCTTCGATAGTTTCAAAATCTTCATCTGAAGTTATTAAGGCATTCCTTAGGGGCGCGTACGATGGTGATGGTTATGTCGGTAAAACAAAAATTGAATATGGCACTATGAGTGAGAATTTGGCGAATGGTATTGTTTATTTGTTGACACTGCTCGAGATTAAATGCAAATACTGGAAAAGAAAAGATGGCATGCACCTCGTGACTCTAAGCGGCAAGAAAGAAATCGAAAAGTTCATGAATTCAGTATATGGGGAAACCAAAAAAACAACGCTGAGAAGATATTACAATGCTAAATATACAATACCTGATGTTTCTGATTTATTAAGAAAGACAAAAGACCAATTATGTTTAACTTATGGTAAAAAAATACCTGAAGGTTTAGTTGAAGGTGTGATTAATAAAAGGAAAAAATGCGGTTTGATAAGATTTCAGAGGATAATGGAATATGTGAATAAGAATTTATCAATCACGTTCAAAAAATCGGAAGAATATAAAACTTTGATGAAAATAGCAGAAGGAGATTTTTTTTGGACTAAAATATTGAAGATTCAAAAAGCAGAACCGCAATGGATGTATGACTTAGAAACAGAGCACGATTCTTTTATCGGCGGCAAAGTTCCAACTTTCTTACATAATTCAAAATGGGTTGGTGAAAGCGAGAAAGCTGTACGTGAAATATTCAAGAAAGCAAGACAGGTAAGCCCTACAATAATCTGCTTTGACGAGATAGATGCGCTTGCATCAAGAAGAGGCTCTCATTCAGACAACAGGGTGACAGAAAGTGTTGTAAACCAAATGCTGACAGAAATGGATGGCTTGGAAGAACTGACAAATGTCGTCGTCATAGCAACAACTAACAGGCCAGATATAATTGATTCAGCTTTACTTAGACCTGGAAGATTTGACAGATTAGTTTTAACGCCAATTCCTGATGAGAAGACCAGGCTTAAGATTATTGAAGTCCATACAAAAAACATGAAACTTGATTCAGATATTAAAATTCCTGCGCTGGCAAAGAAAACAGAAGGATATGTCGGCGGAGATATCGAAGCTGTTTGCAGAGAGGCTGCGATTTTTGCGCTGCGCGAAAACATGAATGCTGAGAAAGTCACAAAGAAACATTTTGACATGGCAGTAGATAAGGTAAAAGCTTCTGTGACAAAAGAAACTGAAGATGCATACGCCAAAATCCAAGATTCATTAAGGACAAAAGCAAGCAGCCAGATACAGGAAAAACCAACATATTTTGGATAAGTGTTTTTGTTTGAATTTTTTGTTTAATTGTTTTTTATTTCACTTAATTTTTAATATTGATTTTGAATGTTTGTTTTCAATGTTTGTTTTCAATGTTTAAAGGGGGAGTCAATGAAACTGTCTGATATTGTCAAATTCTTGAATAAAGAGCTTAAGATTTCTAAGATAAAAGATGCCTCAAGAAATGGCCTGCAAGTCTATGGCGGAATGAATGAAATCAGAAAAATTGGCGTTGCAGTTGATGCATGCATGGATGTTGCAAAGAAAGCAAAAGAAGAAAATGTCGACTTGATAATAGTTCACCATGGGATTAAGTGGATTGGCCAAAAACATCAGCATCACAAAAAAGCGGTTGAAGAATTTTTAAGAAAAAACAAGATTTCTCTTTATGCAGCGCATCTTCCATTGGATCTTCACAGCGAGTATGGGAATAATATCCAATTATGCAACCTCTTAGGTTTAAGGAACATTAAACCATTTGGAAATTATCATGGCGCAAGTTTGGGATACAGAGGGGAGTTTGCAAAACCTCTGCCTGCCGAAAGCTTTGTTAAACTTATTGAGGATAAATTGAAAACAAAATGCCAGGCATACATGTTTGGAAAAAATAAAATAAAGACGGTTGGAGTGATAAGCGGCGGAGGAAATTTTGGCATGGCTGAAGCTGCAAGCAAAAACTTGGATGCTTTTTTCACAGGAGAAGCAAAACTTTCATCCTATCATTTTGCAAAGGATCTGAAACTAAATTATGTCTGCGGCGGGCATTATACCACCGAGACTTTCGGAGTGAATGAACTCGGTAAGTTGCTGCAGGAAAGATTTAAATTAGAGACTGTTTTTATAGAGAATGATGTAGGACTGTAAAATAACATTTTATGTAAAATGTATTCGCATATTTGCCAAAAACATCTTTTTTTAAGAGGAACATGATGGAACCAAAAGCAGGAGATTATGTTGAAATAGAACTTCTTAAGACAGAAAAAGGCAGCAATAGAGAGAAAACAGAGGATGTCAAAGGCACAATCATCCATAGGCCCGAGCTTCTTAAAGGTGACTTTTTAATTCTTAAGCTTGACAATGGATATAATATTGGTGTTTCAAGAAGCAAGATAAAAAAGATAAATATGATAAGACAATATCAACAGACGCCAGAAACAAAACACCATCTTCAGAGAAAACCTAACCTGCCAGATGTTGCAGTCATGAGCACTGGTGGAACAATTTCTTCAAAAATAGATTACAAAACCGGCGGAGTATATGCAAATTACACTGCTGAAGATTTTGCGCAGATGTGTCCTGAAATTTTAGATGTCGCAAATATCGAAGCTGAAAAAGTAATGAGTGTAATGAGCGAAGATCTCATGCCAGCAGACTGGAAAAAGATGGCTAAAGAAATCGCAAAGAAACTCAACTCGAATATTTCAGGAGCGGTCATAACGCACGGAACAGACACAATGCATTTCTCATCAGCAGCAATGTCTTTTTTTCTGAAAAACTTATCAAAACCAGTTGTCTTCACAGGCTCGCAGCGCTCGATTGACAGAGGAAGTTCAGACGCTTTCATGAATCTGATATGTTCGACAGTAACAGCAGCAAAATATCCTGGTGCAGAGGTAGGAATATGCATGCATGGGACGACAAATGACGATTATTGCATATTCAACAGAGGAACAAAAGTAAGAAAAATGCATACATCAAGAAGGGATGCTTTCAGACCGATAAATGATAAGCCTCTAGCAAAAATATGGAAAGACGGAAAAATAGAAGCTACAAATAAGAATTACAAGCAGAGAAATAAACAGGATGTTGAAGTTGATGACAAATTCGAGGAAAAGACCGCCTTGGTTGCAGTATATCCTGGGATGGATCCAGAAATAATTGATTTCTATCTTGACAAAGGCTACAAAGGAATTGTTTTGTCAGCAACAGCATTAGGACATGTTCCTACAGTCATACAAGGAAGAACGCTGATTCCAAAACTTGAAAGGGCAAAAGAAATGAAGATTCCAGTTGTTGTAGCATCACAGACAATCTATGGACGGGTTCATCCTTTTGTCTACACAAATTTGCGAAAATTAAGCGTCGGAGCAAATGCAATATTCGCAGAAGACATGCTTCCTGAAGTCGCTTACATAAAACTCGGATGGACGCTTGGGCATACAAAAGATATTGATGAAGTGAAAAAGATGATGCTGACAAACTATGCAGGAGAACTCACAAAAAGGACAGAAACAGATAATTTTTTGATTTGATGATCTTGATTGCGTCTCGATTAAATATTACTGATGTTTTATAATCTATTTGAGTAGTTTTTCAGTTTTTTATCTATAGCAGATTGATTGTCACTTTTTAATAACTATTTTGTCGTATGAAAATGCAGAAAGTTTTTTATAGTTCACATATATTAACCTGTTTAAGGGTGGATGACAGCTATTTTTTTATTATAGTGATTTCTAGCGATGACTTTGTTATTTCGGAGGGTGGAAGATGAAAAAAATAACCATCTTGTTGGTCAGTGTGATTTTGATGAGTTCTATTTTTATTGCAGGATGTAATGAGACTGATATTTCAAAAATCGTCAAAAATCTGCCAGATGTCCAACAGTTTATGCAAGAGCATCCTAATGCTGACATGAAAGTAGTTTATTTGAGTGATTCTGTCGTTGCTACTAAAATCAACGACATAAGAATACAATGTACAGAAGATGTTCCGCAAGTAGTTATGTATTATGTTGAGTTTAAAGAAGGAGCAAATATTGATATGAAACTATGGCTTGATGCAAGTACGCAGCAGCTTCTCTGTGCTCTGAAAAAAGGAAGTAACAATACTTTTATTCCTGTTGTTACAGGTAATGTTACCGAAATTAACTTAGATTCTAACATTGAAATAGTATATGGCCTTAAGGCAGTGATGGAGGAAGGCGATACGATAACATTGAATGTGAGTGGAAAATGGGTAGTTGTAAATCTAATGGGCGTAGTCAAAGAGGCATCACCTGTATCAGCAAAAATAACGATAAATGGTGAATCAAAATTAGTGAGTGCAGGAAAGACAGAAGAATTCAGTGGAATTTGGGTGTATTTAAAACGGATTTTTCCATCATATGCTGCTCCAACAAAGCAGGGTGCAGTCGAGTTATTTGTTGGTAATGATAGCACAGTCACTATGAATGCTAAAACAACATGGAAAAATAATTTTACCAGTATAAGCAAGGAGGAGTTAATTGGGTGTACCAAGAATTCTGATTGTATTGCGGTGAATGCTGATGATTGTGGTTGCTATGCTGGTGGAAAAGCCATTTCGATTAATAAAAAGCATACTGATTATTGGAATGCAAAAATTACGCAGGATGGCAGTTGCGCTGCGGTTATGTCGCAAGATATATCTTGTGCTTCAGAACCAAAATGCATTAGTGGTTCATGTGAGTTAGTCATTTCTCAAAACGATGAGAGTAAAAAAAATAAAACACTTGGCGAATCTACAACGATTTTTCTGAAACTTGGTGAAAGTAAATCTGTTAATTTAAATGGGGTTCAAAGAAACATATCTTTTGTCGAAGTTGATGATTATGGAGAAATCCCGTCAATTCGAGTTGGAAATGAAGTAGCAAATTTAACTATAGGTACTGGGATTATTGATGAGTTTAATCTTTATCGCAGATACATGCCATACAATACGAGAAATAGAAAGGAAGAGTGGCAAGTGGAGTTATTTATTACACATAAAGATTTTGAGATAAA
>JAUYGA010000031.1 GCA_030690755.1 Nanobdellota archaeon | reverse complement strand
TCATAGAATGCCTGGTCATGAAATGAAAAAGAGATGACATCAAACTTATTATCATGAAGTTTGTCAATAAATGTTTTTGCAGAATAAGGCACTCTATCTAGTTTGTCCTCTCCTGAATGCATGTGCAAATCTGCTTTTAACAGATTTTGGAATGTGTCAGCTGAACAGATTTCGTTGAATTCTTTGGAACCTGCATTTGATTTTTTAGACTCTTCAGATTCCTGCGCTTTTTGTGTGTTGATTTGATTCATTGTTTAACAAAACTTAAACCAGGTAGTTTGTTTATAAAGTTTCTGAAATGGCACTTAAGTCCTGAAGTTGAATGTCACGTTTTTATTTTCCCTAAGTTTATATAAAAGTTAGTCATATTGCGGTAGATGAAAACAACAGATATGAAAACAACAGATATGAAAAAAACAAATATGAAACAAGCTTATGAAAGAAATATTCCTTTGATGAATGTTTACAGTGTTCTGATAAAAAGGGTTTCAATGCCTATCATCATTCTTTATTTCCTTTTAAACAATCTTAATTATACCCAGATTGGAATTTTAGCTTCTGTTGTAGCAATTTTTTCTTTACTGCTTGAAATACCTGGAGGCATATTTGCAGATTTGAATGGACGGAAGAATTCCTTGCTCATAAGCTCTTTTTTTGGTCTTCTGACAATGCTTCTTTACTTTTTCGGCAATTCGTTCTATTTTTTCCTTATCGCCAGCGTAGCTTATGGCATATCGGGAGCATTCATATCAGGAACAAGAGAATCATTGCTCTATGATACATTGAAAAAACTGAAGAAAACTGCGCAGTTCAAAAAATATAATGGCAGAAATCTATTCTATTCGCATTTCTTCAATGCTCTTATTTTACTTGCAATCCCTGTTCTTTATGTATATGACCAAAAATTGCCTTTTCTCATCGGAATCTTGTTTTTTGCTGCATCATTCATTGTTGCGCTGTTTTTAGTAGAGCCTCAAAATGTCAAAGTCAAACAAATAAAAGTTGAAACATTGATGCAGTCATATAGAAGAAAGTTTTTTGATTCCCTTAAAGAGATTTTATCCAAGAAGCTGCTGATTGCAATCTTGTTTTTTGGCACTATCACAGCCGCTTTTATGTATTCATCTTCAGAGTTTTTCCCGCCGCTTCTTCAAATATCCGGTCTGCAAGTTATTTATTTTGGAGTTGTATATGCATTGATGAGGGCCATCATGGGATTTGCAGGGATGGTTACACACAGGCTTGAAAGATATTTCAGAATAGAAACTTTACTGGTTTTAGGAGCTGCTTTCATCCTTGTGAGTCTGATTGGTTTTTCATATGGTGTTGGAATAATAATCATTCTTTCAATTTTGGTTCTGAATTTGTCTCAAGGATTTACAAGGATTCTGCTTGACGATGAGGTTAATAAGAGAGTGACATCATCCAATCGCACAACCATAATGTCAATTTCGAACCTGGCAGATTCTCTCCTTAATGCATGCCTGGTTTTTGTGTTTGGTATACTGGCAGATAAAAATGGCGTTCAGGGAATGTTTGTGTATGGTCTTGTGTTCTTTTTAGTGCTCGCTTTTGCATCTCTGTTTTATTTGAGGATGAATTTGTCAAAATCTTAAAATGTTTCTTTTAAAGATTTTTTTCTTATTAGTAGGTGTTGTTGGGAAACCTTTATAAAGAACAACTTCTCAAGTTACTTAAATGGTGATGGAAAAGATAAATATCTGGGAGATTGGTGAGAGAATAAATGTCAAAGTAAGCATATCGTTTACTGATTTAATTAACAATAAGATTGAAAAAAAATTTGGAACAAAAAGACTTGTTCATAAACAGTTAATTAAGGATTATTCAATTCCGTTTTCAACTTTTAAAAGCAGAATGAAAAGAGGCTACAAGTATTTTGTCGAATTGGACATATTACTTAATCTGTGCAATCTTTTGGAAATTCCGCTAGAGATATTACAAAAAAATATAGTTGCCTATAAAGCGAGAAGAGGTCACAATTATATTGAAAAACCCAAACTTCCGATTGAAATCACCCCTATTTTCGATATGTTAATCGCCCACCATATCAGCGACGGGAATGTTGTTAATCCTTTTGGCAGAAAACCTTATTTTGCTTACAGGCAATTTGATAAAGAATATAGAGATCTTTATGTAAAAAAGATTGAATCTGTTTTTGGCGTATTGAACTATGAAAATAAATATTTTGACAATAAAGACACCACGAGAATTTATTTTCCAGTTGCAGCTGCTGCTTTGATGTTTAAAGTTTATGATTTGGGCGTTGATGATTTTAAATCCGAACTTGCAAGAATACCGGTAAATCTTTTAAATAAAGATTGGAAACATCAATTGGCCTTTTTGATAGGGGTGATTATTGATGAGGGCACAGTTGATTCAAGTTTGATTTCGATAAGGATGAAAAATAAAGGGTTTGTTGGGGATTTAGGGAAAATATGTGTTAATTTAGGTTATGACTTTTCTTTTAGTCATGAAAAAAATGGTTTGTTTGGTTTATATATTTTATCAAAGGATTTAAATAAATTTTATGCTAACTATCTTGAACTTTTGAAAGAATATCCCGAAATAAATTTGGGGCACAAAGGAGAAAAAATAAAAGCATTTGTAACAAGAATTAACAAACCAAAAGTTTATATT
>JAUYGA010000023.1 GCA_030690755.1 Nanobdellota archaeon | reverse complement strand
GCAGTATGTGCATAGCATCTTCAAAAGTCTCGACTATGCAGTTGAGGGAGCTGCTTCCCCGTAAGGGACAACCCCCAGCAACGCTCGTCGATAATGTTTGATTAAGGAATTTTGACCTTATGATGCTATGCACATACTTTTATCTCTTTCTCGGCCTTAATTCTTCTAAGGCCTCTTCAATCATCTTTATTGTTTTTGTCCAGGAATAATTCTCGACGATTGTTTGTCTTGCGTTCTTGCTCATCTCAGCCATTGTTTTCTCGTCATTAAGAAGCTTTTCAAGTTTTGTCGACAGGTCATAAAAATGCCCTTTTCTGAAGAACATTCCGTTTTTCCCTTCTGTTATGTAGTCTTTTATGTGTCCTACTGAAGTGCATATTGGCGTAACGCCGCAGGACATGGCTTCCATTGTTGATAAGGAAGTTGTTTCTGTCAAACTTGGCAGGACATAGACATCCATCGCCTGCAAAAAGGGGATGACCTCATTCTGAAAACCAGTAAAGATAATGTTTTCCTTGTTTGTGAATAGTGTTTCGATTTCTTTTACACCGCCGCCGACAATCAATAGAACAACATCATTTCTTTTTTTCTGCAGTCTCAGGAATGCTCTCTGGAGTGTTATCAGATTTTTCTCTCGTCCAAGCCTGCCCGTGTAACCTATGACTTTGAATTTTGGATCTATCCCTATTGCTTTTTTCGCATCATCCTTGTTTTTTGGCGGCTCAAATTTTGTAGTATCAACACCAAGATATATCAGCCTTTTTTCAGGATAAATCTTCATCCAATTGAAAATCTCTGCAACCTCTAATGAAGGGACCATAATCAAATCGCATTTGTTGTATAGGTAGCGGGCATATCTCTTGACCATCCATCTTACAGCTTTCTTTATTGTGTGCCTGCTTCCTATCCCTTTTGAAACGAGATCCCATTCATAAGAATGGATAAATGCTGCAATCGGCTTCTTATGCTTGGAAGCTGACCTTATTGCTGCTGCTCCTATTGGACCGATAGCCTGGGCCCATACAAGATCTGCCTGCTTCACATGCTGGTGTATGACTTTCATGCTCGGCTTTGCAGGCGCGTAAGCATTTATCTGAAAATTGAAAGTCTTGAAACGGATGATTTTGACATTGTCATATTCTATTGGCGCTCCAGGATATTCAGGAGCAAGAATCGTTATCATGTATTTCTTAGAAAGCTTTGGAATGACTTCAGACAAAAACCTGGCAACACCATCCCATCTTGGAAGAAAATTATCAGTTGCGATTAACAGTCTTTTCATTGTTTATCTTAAGCTACTCAAGCTACCTCACTGCATTGAAATTTTCCATGATTTTTGGTTCAACGCGATAAAAAACATCTGCAAATCTCAAGTTGTGCGTGAAACCATTGATCAATGCCTTAGTATATACTAAAGGGATGAGAATGAACATTGCGATTTTCTGGCTCTTGAACTTCTGCAATGCTCTTGCCTTGACTCTATATGTTTCTGAAACATCAACAACAAGCAAAGGCAGATTCCTGTTTCTTATGTTTAAAGGATTCCAGATATCGAAAGTGTAGACTTCTGTTCTTATTCCCGATTTAGCAACCAGATGCAATATCACTTTATTCATTGCTTTGTGGTCAGGATGCGGATCGTCAATGGAATGTACAAAGATCTTGACAGGTTTCTTTTCCTTGATTAGCTCCTTAATCCGGTAAGCTGCTTTTCTCTGATTAAGCTGCTTCAAGAACTGCCCTTCTTTTAATCCTAAAAATAATGTTTCAGCGCATCCTAGTATTGAACTTGCAGAATTTGATTCCTTGACTCTGGTCTGGACAGTGATTTTTCTCTGAAGCCAAGGATGACTGCTCTCGCCATAAGAAAAAATAACAGTTGTTATATGATAACCCTCTTTTGCATACTTGGCGATTGTTGATCCTACACCAAGCACCTCATCATCCGGATGAGCGCAAAAAACAAGAATGTTTCCTTTGCTTTCTTTGTTCTGTTTGTCTTTGGTTGTTTCGGCCATTTTTGTATCTGCAAATAATGCTATCTGTGATATTTTTATTTAAGAGTTATATTAACTTTTCCTTATTTTTACTCTAACTCGAGCGAATGATTGGTTTCTAGAAACAGACTGAAAACATGGAAAGTGGGGCTGGTCAAGTTCAAGTTGGTGTAATGCGTATTAATAACCTGGTTGTACTATTGGAACTTTCATTGCAGGTATAGCTGATAAGATCTTATCCATCAAACCTTCTTTTTGCTCTTCTCGTTTCAATGTATCTTTCCTATCAAAGTCTGCTATCATAAGCATTCCTTTGTTAGCATCAGGGATATAAACTAAAAATACTTTTGGGATTGTAACATATTTTTCAGAATTAAATCCAAAATCTTCTTTTGCTTGAATGTATTTTGAAGAGTCTCCTGCGTTCCAGAAAGCGAGTCTTCTTGTAACTTTATCGCTTACAACAAAGAAGGGATAACAAAAGCCTTCGTCAAGCCCCTGCAAAGAAACACCATCAGATTCGTCAAAGATATCATTTTCCAGTCTCTTGACTTTCAAATAATTCATGATGATATATGCTCCAAGTTCAGAAGTTACTATGTCCTTCTTTTTGGGCGGGTTTTCTCTAAAATAAGATTCTATGTCTGATAGTGAATCAGACCAGCAGAGATCTGGAATAAAGTGCAGTTTAACTTTATCAATTAGTGAGGGATTTCCTTTGCTCAAATATTGCTGTGTTAGATTGATAAGCGTCATGAAGGCAGGAAATAGCTGAAATAATAAAAAGTTTGTCCTAGTAAACCCTTGTAAGAATATTTTGATTCAGAACCAGTGATATCTTTTGCCGACAAGATAAACTGCGGCAGCAATGATACCTGCCATGAGGATATATGCAATGATAGACATTGGCTTTCCAAAATTCCTGACCTTTCTTCCCAGATGCATCGCATGCCTGCTATGGGCTTTGGCATGATGCGCATACTTTTCAGCCACCATTTTTTCTTTAATATAATGATGGGCCATGGCCTGCCTCTTCTTATGCATTGCTTCCTGGTGTTTTAAAGCAGCCATTTCTCGGTGAGTTGATGCCATGGTGAAATTAATGAGAATTGGAATTTATAAAACTTTTGGAAAAAAAGGACGCCACGGCCCGGATTTGAATTTCCCAACTTCAAAAAAGATTTTATGGATTTTTCTTAAAAGTTTCCGGGATAGCCTTGCGGCAACCGGCTAGCCTGTGATTTTGATTGGTTTTTGGCCAACTTATCTCAAGGCCGGCGGAGTATTACCCAACAACCAGCTTTTTGCTGCTCGTTACCAGGTTGTCCCACCGTGGCATTTAGAAAACTTTTATCTTAGATTGTATTTAAATTTATCTGAATTATTTTTGTTGTGTTGGTGATATCAAATAATTTTTACCTTATGATGCTATGCGCATTTTCGGTTTTTTTACAGGAACTTCTTCTTTTTGAAGTATAGAAGTGAGCCTGCCCATGTTAGCGCTATGAATCCAAGCACAAAATAGAATGTATATGGGTTATTCTGAAGAGGAAGAGCTACATTCATTCCGAATAATCCGGAAATAGCTGCAGGAATAGTGATTATGACTGTGAATAATGTCAGGATTGTGATCACTTTATTCAATTTGTTTGACATAAGTATCTCAAAGTGATGTCTTATGTTTGAGATGGACTGCAGCGATGACCTGCATAAATCAAGGCCTTGCTGCGTTTCAATTATTAGGTCCTTTAGGATTTCCTTGTCTTCCTCAAAGAATTTTATCTTTTTGACTATTCTTTGGTATATTAGATTTACATAATAATATGCTGATAGGAAATTGTTAAGCTTGCTTTCATTGTCCATCAGGTCTGTGATGTCTTTTTCTGTCAATTCTTCTATTGATTCCCTTTTTGAGTTTACTGATTTTACTATGTGTAGTGTTGCTTTTTCAAAATCCTGGTTTATCATTGATAGAACTGTGATTAGGCATTTAAGTTTCTGGCTTGTTGTGAAATCGTCATGACCTGCCATTATCCTGTCTATTACTGGCGATTTGTATTTTGTCAAGGTAAGTATGAATTCCTCTCCGACAACAATCAGGAATGTGAACAAGTAATCCTTGTCTGCCGATGGCATTGTCTTTAGGATTACATAAAATTCTTCTTCGATAAATTCTACTCTTGGAAGTTCGTTCCTGTCAAGCCCTGAAACAAGGTTTGGCCTGTCAAGCTTGAATTTTTCTGCGAGAAAATCGAGCTCTTCTTCTGTCGGCTCAATGACGCTTATCCAGCTGCCTCTTTCAAACTCTTGGAGCTCCCTTAGTTCTTTGTCCTTGAGCAGCTTTTTGTAGTACTTAATCATTTTATTGCCTTAACCCTCTTTTTATCCAAGATGGACTTTTATAATAATGTATTGTTTTTGTGTATGTGCATAGCATCATAAG
>JAUYGA010000015.1 GCA_030690755.1 Nanobdellota archaeon | reverse complement strand
TGATATAGACCATTGGGAATGTCACATATTTGCTGTTTTGCAATTCTACGCCATTAACAACCCAGGGATTTGCGTCAGTTATTGCAGCTCCGCCGACTGGCGCAGCATCTATCACTTGAACTTCTTTAGGAATGTATTCTGTGCATTTTTTTCTGACTCCGCACTTATACTGTCGCGCGTCAGGCATTATCCTGAATGATTTGCCGCTGATTATTGTGGCATCAACAGAATATTTTCCTTCAACAAGCGTAAGATTATAGTATGTCGGATCTAATGACGTTGCCGCATCAAATATTAGCGGAACAGAATATTCCTCGTCAACAATCGAACCGACATTTTCAGATATTCTTGTTAGCGTGATTATTGCCTGATCTTTTTCTCTCATATTATAGCTGCCTTGAGGATTGAACTGCCAGTTGTTTCTTCCCATATTCTGAAGCATCTTGTATCTTACTTTTGCATCAACTGTCATGAAGGGTCTCATCCTTATCTCATATTTTCTCCCTTCATCAGGATTTAAGCAGACATCCCTTATCTCTTTTCCAAGATAGCCTTCTTTTGTAAGCCTTATTGTTCCTCCGCAGAATCCTGCTGGAAGTTTTGTCTTGAATGATGTTTTGTTTGAGTCTGTAACAGCAATATCGCACATTGCGTCAGGCATCTCTATGCTTATTGCAACGCCTTCAAGATTTTTAAGTGTAACAGAATCTTTTATGTCAAATTCTATATCTCCAGATGTTCTTTTGTTCTCATCGCAGAACATTGTTATGTCTGCCATATTGACATCTCTTAATACCAGTTCTGAAGTAAGCGGTTCATTCTGCCTTACATTAACTTCCATTGCAAACCTGAATACAAATCCTTTCTGTTCAGGGTTAACAGGAGATACAAAGTTAGGATCATAAATCTCTATGACCATTGGATAAGAAATATCATACGTAAAATCATAAGATGTCATTGAGATACCGAGAGGATTTGCGCTTAGGGTTGTTCCTTTGCACACTGCCCCTTCGCAGTTTGGAATATTGAAATATTGTCTTGCTTCAGGAACAGCGAATGATACCTCATAATCTCTCACAAATGATGCAGAATCAAGCAATGCTTGGTTTGGAAGTATTTTGTTTGCATATATTCCTGTTCTTAATTTTGCAAGCAGCTCATTTTCGTCGACAAAAAGATTCCCGCGGTAATTTGCGCTGTCCTGCACCTGGAGCGCTTGTGAATTCAACTGTATTATCCTGTAGAATTTATTTGCAGATTCAATTTTAGACCATGCTTTTGATGAGCCTATGTCAAAGCTGGCAAATGGAGGAAGATCCCCTGGTTTTGTTCCAGTGTATGCTGAAAGTGTAGCAACAGCGTCTTTCTCAAGGAAATTATAATAGTTCTGCGCAGCTGCAATGTCCGCCGCAAGGAGATATATCTGCTTCAATTTCAACGGAGTAGTAATAACATATTTTGATACAGTTGTCTCATGACCGCCTTTTCTTAATGTCAATGGATAATAGACTTTGAATACAACATCTTCGTCTGCAATGACAACTTCTGATCTTGGATCAGCTCCTTGCGCTATAAAGAATCCTTGTCCTTGGAATGCTTCAAAACCATTGATGCATTTTGGGAACTCAGAATTAAAAAATTTCTCAAGCTCTTCTTGTATTGAGCTTCCTGATCCTCTTCTTTCTTCTTTTGCGAGGTATGGCTGTTCTGTTGCGACAGAGAATGATTTTCCATTATTGTCTCCTTTAAGATAATACCAATATGGGATGTCTTGCGCTCCTGGAAAATTAACGCCTGGAAAACTGACTCCGTTTGCATTGCCATTCGTGGGATTGACAAGACTGTTTGCTTTGAAATCAATATAACCGCCGCCCGCCCCTACTTTTACGAGAGCAGCTTCTGCTGTCGACTTGATGCATGCCGTGACATAATCAGATACTGGCTGAAACTCAGAAGGAACTTTTTCTATGACAACATCTGGAACTTTTATTTCAAGTGTCTGATTCTGTATGTAGAAATATACTGCTGATGAAAATAGCAGCATCATCCCTATGATTATGAATATTGTAATTTGGGCTTTCTTTCCGCCAAGCCTTTTTGTTCCATTCACCCAGTTAGTTTTCTTAATTTCCATTTTAAGCAAGTTAAGCAAGCTTCATGAAATCTCCCCTGTAACAGGTCATCTTGTAAAAGTCTGCGGCTATTGCCCTGCAGTAATTTGTGTCTTTCTTCATTATGGATAATGTGAGATAACAGACATCCCTGTCAGGAAGGTCTTTTCCCTTGCATATTGAGTTCTCTTCTCCAGGGAATGCGAGTTTAAGGTCGATAACAACTTTATTGACGATTTTCGATGTGTCATAGAAAAATTTTGCAATTGTTATAATAGAGACGACTGCAAAGAACACGACGATTAGCGCAAGCATCATCTTGAAAACCTTATCTTCCTGAGACACTCTTGGATGAACATGTTTGAAAAAATATGTTTTCTTTTTATACACATACCAGAACATGAGCATGTTTGCAAGAAGTGTAAAAAGTAGGAACATGACTATCAGGTTCATCAGCAGATCAAAATATGCA
This sequence comes from Nanobdellota archaeon, assembly GCA_030690755.1. Classification (GTDB taxonomy): domain Archaea; phylum Nanobdellota; class Nanobdellia; order Woesearchaeales; family JAUYGA01; genus JAUYGA01. The sequence goes on along the minus strand of JAUYGA010000015.1, from coordinate 756 downwards.
TTTATCGAGAACCCTGAAACAATAGAATCAAGTATTGAATAACCATACCAAACGAGCGATGCTTTCCAGACCCAATGTTTTCTCGTGACAAAACCATATGCTAGAATCACAAGAACAACGGCATAAGCACTGTTTATGAGTTTTGCAACTATGCCTGCAACTAGCTTTCCGAATATTATTGTTGTCGGAGATATGATTGCTGCAAGATCATATATCAAAGCAAGCGCTAGAGTATACATCGCAAGAATCTTTATTCCGACAGGAACTTCATGCTTTATCTCAAACTCAATATTCTCTAAGAAATCTTTATGGCCTTGGTGATGTTCTGAATGATGATTGCCCGAGAGGCTGTGGGAGCGCGCCAGCTTTTGCTGTCTTGAAACACTTTTATTAGTTCCACTACTAACTACCTTACCCCTCTTTTTACCCATATGAAAACTAAAATTTTTACAGTATATAAACTTTACGTTTTTTTGAGAAGACAAGGGTTGCCATCAATTCATGAGGCTCAATCAAAATCAACATCAAACAAGCTAAGGGGGTTGTATCCATTTCGTGGAGAGGGACCGAGTAAAACGAGTGTCCCTCACTAACGCGGGCTCCTCAAGGGTGCAACCCTGAGTTGAGAAGATGCTATGCACATACGAGACAAAATGCGCACATTGAACACGCAACGCTTCCAAATAAAGATAATACGGATAATAAAGAACTATTTTCCATAAAAAAGCGAAAGGTTTTTATATATCAATTGATATA
>JAUYGA010000159.1 GCA_030690755.1 Nanobdellota archaeon | reverse complement strand
CTCTCAAGCAGTTTTGAATATTTTCTCACCCAGTTTAGCACAGTCACTCTTGAAATGTCAGTCTCCCTATAATCGCTCAGGTGATCTTTCACATGTTTGAGAGACATACCTCGCTTATAACTTGAGCAAGCTTCAGCTACTATTTCAGGACGATGCTTCATCTTCCAAAATCCATCGTCGGGAGTGAATCTTTTTTTGCAAGAATTACACCAAAACATTTGCTTCTTCCCAGAAGCATTGTAACGCCAGCCTTTGCACCAGACACGCTTAGATTCTTTACACTTCGGACATTTTTGAGTCATAATAAACACCTCTTGTGAAGTGTAATATAAGAACTTATTTATATAGGTATCTAAGAATTAACAGTATCAAGTCATCGAAAGATATTTAAATAGTAGTTTTATTTGCAGAGTAATCAATAAAGACTTATTGAGACTTGTTGATTTAGGGGTATAGGAATAATAGTTTTTAAAATATACAATAGGGGGTGTATTATAATGGGTATGAAAATTAAGAAAACACATGTTTGGCAGCTGGTTTCTTTAGTGTTATTGATTGCTTTAGTTGCATCAATAATGACTGGCGGCTTTGGTATGAATAAAGGGGATACTAATGCAAATGGTGATGAAGATCCTGATCCTACAACTGCAACAACAGGTACAGCAACGACAAAAGCTGACGTATTGAAATTATCAGCAAGTGATGTCGTAGCAGGAGACAAGAATGCGCCTGTCACTATAATCATGTATACTGATCCTTCATGTCCGTTCTGCGGAGGGGCAGCCGGAGGAAATATGGAAGTTGTTAATTATCTTAAACAAAGAGATAAGACTTGGGAGCCTACTGTTCCAGGAATAATGACTGGATATGTTGATACTGGAAAGGTTAAACTTGTTTTCAGATACTTCCCCGGGCATGGAAGCGGTGAAGACGCTATGAAAATTCTGTGGTGCGTAAATGAGCAGGGCAGCAAGTTTTGGGAACTTCAGGATATATTCTTTGCTAACCAGAACCTTATGGAACAAGGGGATACAGCAGGTCTGAAGAAACTTGCATTGAATCTGGGTGTTGATTCGGCAAAGCTTGATTCCTGTCTTGCAAGCGGCAAATATGATTCGCGGTTGACAGCTGAATATAACACCGGAAAAATTGCCGGTGTTGGCGGAACTCCTGCATTTTTTGTCAATGACCAGCTTGTTTCAGGAGCTGTTTCATTCAAGACAATCAAGCAGGTTATAGAATCAGAACTTGCTAAATAAACAGGCATTTTTTGTTTTTTTCTTTTTTTATTCTTATTTTTTTAGAATTCTTTTTTTTATCTGAGGTTTTATTTTTCGTATTCTTCTTTTATTTTTTTGAATACATCAACGAGCCAGCCGTCTAATTCAGAATCTGAGTCTCTTAATTCTTTCCAAATAGCGCTGCTATGTTCGTCAGATAATGTTATTTTATCAGAGCCTATGACTTCACAAAGAAATGCATCTGCCCTAACATGCGCTTTATCATTCTTTATCACATCAAAATCCATTATCTTTCTGATAACCCTTATGTTCAGGCCTGTTTCTTCCTTGACCTCTCGTTTAAGCGCTTCTTTGGGGTCTTCTCCTTCTTTTAATCTTCCGCCAGGAATGTCAATGCCGCTTTTCAAGGCCCTGCCTAATTCAAACCTGGCCTTCTTCAAAAAGAGCATTTTGCCGTCTTTCACAATAGCTGCTTTTGCTGCTTTGAATTTGGTTATCATTATACCCGCAAGAATGGGCTTTAATTTATAATGTTTTTTGGTATAATGAGCTATTTTTCAGAATTCCAGCGAATCAAAATCTCCAAACTCCTTTTCAAGATCGTTTTGGTCTTTTATTATCCCGCGATCAACTTTTGTGTCTAGCTCTCTTAATTTTCTGATAAAATATTCGAGGCAATCCATTGCGCAGAAGTTGGCCTTTTTTTTCACATTTGTCGGCCCGAAAACGAGCTGTATTGCATGATCGTCATGTTTTATTTTCCTGCCGCATGTCACGCAGATATTGTCTTTGTTGTTTTCTATATGTTCTATTCGTGAATCTATCTCTTTTTTAAGGAAGGATACATTTTCATGAAGCTCTTCTCGCATTCTTATGAGTTCTTCATATTCAAACAGGTCAAGCACTTCCTTTAGTTTGTCTTCTTTCAATGTTTCACCTTTTTTTTATCTTTTTCATATATAATTATGTTAAGTCCGTCGCTCATTTTGGCGTCAATAACAGCAGGTTGTCTTTTATTCCGACTATTCTAAACCCTCTTCCGTCTATTTCTATGGTGTTGTCGGCGGCTTTTTTTTGCTTCTCCGCAATTTTTGTTTTCTCTGTGAAATTATTCTCCGCAAGCGTAACTGCCGCGCCTGTCACGTCATTTGCAGGATTGAGGCTTGCTAGGTATACTGACATTACAAATATAGAGATTATCACGAATGATGCTGCTAAAAGCAGGTTTCTGTTCTTTTCATTTGCCTCTCCGGATTTTAGCGTGTCTGAAATCTCTTTGTAGTGGTTTTTTATCGCTGTGTTGTTTTCTTCAAATTTGTACGGCTCTGAGATTTTTTCTATCTCTGCCTGGATAATCCTTTTCTCGATTTCACTTACTCGTTTTTCTGTTTTTTTGTCCATTTTTCACCTAACTGGATTTTAAGTTCGACTCGATTGGATTTGTTTGGTTTGATGCGCTTAATTTGGTATTTTTTTCATCACAATCTGCGCATGCTCATTGAACATGAATTCGAGTATGTCTCCTTGTTTCCATCCTTTTGCCATGACAAGGCTTTTTGGTATTGTTATGACAAATTGCTTGCCATTGCGCAGCTGCAGTGACGATTTTGAAGAAATTTTTTCAGATTCTTGTTTTTGTATGATTATGTTTCCTGTTTGGTCTAGGATGAATTCAAGCATGTCGCTTTTTTGCCAGGCTTTTGCTAGCACTAGACTTTTTGGAAGTGTTATTATGAATTGTTTATTGCTTGGGAATTGTAATGTTGAAGTGTTTGCCATTTTGTATCAATTAAGTTAATTAGTAAATATACTTATAAATCTCTTTAAATGTTTGTTTTAATACTTCTTTGAATATTAGCTAGTATATATACTTTTCTATGGACTGTTAGTAGATTTTATTTTAGACATTTTAATAGATATATTTTAATATTTACTGTTTTATTAGATTTAAAAGTAGATATATATTTAGATATGTTTGATATGATGGATTTTATGAAAATTGCAGAAAAGCAGAGGCATTTATTTAAGAGCGGCATGACTTGTTTTTAACATTTTTTGAGATATTTTTGTTGTTTATTCTGGATTTGTATATGGATTTTTACAGAGATTTTTATTTTTCTTATGTTTTATTTTCAATATTGTTCAAGTTCATAATTAGTTTACACTTTAAATAATCAAGCATATTTCTGTGTTTTGGGGTGTTTTTATGGAAAAACTAATGAAAAAAAAAGAAAAT
>JAUYGA010000158.1 GCA_030690755.1 Nanobdellota archaeon | reverse complement strand
CCAGACATAGAAAGAGGAATGAAATATCTAACAGACGTAAAAATCTTGAACAAAACAACATGCTCAGTCTCAAACCTGATGACAAACACAGGAGAGACAAAACAAGAAAAAATAATGATAACAGTATCACTATTCAACAACCTAGGAGACCAGATTGATGAGGCCTCATTCGTGTTCAAAGGCCAAGATTACGCGTCATGGGATTATGCGAAGTGCGGAGGAGATGGGGAGTGTTTGATGGATCCAGACACCAAACTTGAGCAATATATTGTTCCAAAAACAGAATCCGATTCTGAATGCCATACTGCTTATGAAACTGATGCTTCCTTAAACAAAGACAAGCTTCATTGTTTTGCCCAAAAAATTGAAGTTGCTCCGCCCGCAATAACAACTGATAATCCAAATGCTCTCACAAATCCAGATCAACTTCAAACTACTGACCCTCCTCCTGATCTTGGTCAAGGCGAGCCTGCTGAAGAGGATGATGTAGTTGAGGTAGGAGAAACAGGATCAAAGTTAGTTTGTGCAAATTTAGGAACTGTCAGTTATAATGGGTATTTGGCAAGTTCAGGAGTAGGATATACTGATGCTGCCGATTGTAAGTGCAAAACTGCATCTTGTTATAGTTGTGAGAAAATTAAAGTATCTACAAAGAATGAAATGATACAAAAAATAAGGGATGCAATAAATGATGCGAGAGGTGCAGATTCAAAAGGCTCTGCAGTTGGTGGAAAAACGTTTGTAGTGAAACCAGTGCTTTTTGATGGGAAAATAAGCAACTCTGAAGTGACTTCCAAATTTGAAAAAACTAATTTTAACTGGGTCGGAGGAAGCATCATAGGGCAAGGTGATAGTGGCTGTCCATATTACACACAAGGCATATGTGTAACTCAGATGAAAGGTGGAAATATCTGCATAGATCCAGGGTGCAATGATTGGTCAAAATGCCAAAAGAATGAAGTCAAAACTAAGACCTGCAAAGCTGAATATGGCGATTATTATGGGTCAACTAAACAATACAATTGCCAGAAGAGTTGTGGTTCTGTACCGGGTGTTACTGATGTTGTAAGAGAAGATTATTCCTGCGGGGATGGTTTAAAATGTTGTCAGATAAGCAGTCAAGATGAATTTTTGAAAGAACTATCCAATGTGATTAACACCTGTGAAAAAAAGGAAAAGGATGGCAAGTGCGGTGTAGTTAAGAATTCTTATCGTTATCATGACACTATCCCTTGTTGGAAAATGGACACTCTGATTCCAGGGGTTAGTGATGATCTTGCAAAAGATCGATGTCGGAGTGATGCAACTGGTTATCGCGAAAAATCTGAATTATCAAGCCGCCAGAACGAGGTTTGTGTTTATAGATGTGTTACTAAAGGTGTTCTTAGTACCGGTGCAGCTTTCTTTTACATCGACCCAGGCTGTGACGCTAAAAAAAGTTCAGGAGCTTCTGGCGGCGTACCTTGTAAATAATTAGAATGATAATTTAACTTTTAATGTATTCAACAGCCTGTAAGACCTTCTTTTATGCAGTAATCTTTTCTTATAAAATGTTACAGATAAGATATGTTATTTATTCGCAATTAGAAAAATGGTTGATGCAGTATTCTTTTCTTTCTTTTTCGCTTTCAAGAAGTTGCTTCCATTCTGTATGAGTTGGGTCAAGTTTTACTATTTTTTCAAATAATGAAATTGTAAGGTTGTATGGCGGACCGCGGATAAATGGTTTATCTCTTTTTGATATAACAAAGTTCTTTCCGCCTAAGTCGACGCTTTTTGTCTGTTCATTTATGGCTTTTGTCGACCATTCAATTAATGTTTCTCGATTATCCATAGTAAACATTTGCATAGTCCCATATGCTTTGCCTAGTTCATAATGATATTCAGCGTTCTTCGGTTCTAGTTGTGTGGCCATTTCTAGGAGTTTTATGACTGGCCTGTATGATTTTGCTGTCGGAGCGATTTCTTTTTCTTTGCAGTATGCTGGGATGTATTCATTCATCGCTTTTGCAGCTACTCTATACATTCCATCTGCTACTGTGTGTCTTATAGTGTCATTCTGCTTCTTCATAAGCTGTTCGCCGTTGTTTTTCATATAGCTGCTAAAGAAGTTTGATGTTTCGCCGTACCACATTGTCTGATCATAGAAATTGAATAATGTATCGAGATATTTTTTGTTGAATGGGTCCATATTTACTAGAAGAGTCATATTGTTTATTGCATCCCTGTTTTCATTGTTTTGGTTGTGGCTTAATGCCTCTGCATACAACAAATCTTTTTCATGCTGTGAATCGTCTGCAAAAGCTGTTTGCGTAAATAGTGTCTGAGAAAGTGTTTCTAGATTGTGATGCGCAACTGCGCTCTGGGATTGTGTTCCTGAAACATCAGCAGTTCTTCTTGTCGCGGTTGGCGCGCCTGCTATGATTGCCAATAGTCCTGTGCCAATTGCTATTTGTTTAAAGGATACCATGCTGATATTGTTAGTGGCTTTTTGTTTATAAATCTTTCGTTTTTATGACTCGGAGGTGACAAATGGTTATCCAATGCTTTCCCCCTACAATACGATACTGCGAATGTAGGGGGAAAGTTTATAGAGTGTTGAGTACCGTAATTGGTTTACATTTTCTCAAGTTTATAAAGAGCAGTAACTTTTTTTTCAAATTCAAAGAATCGAGGTGGTTTTATGACAAGACTTAGTGAAAAAAAAAAGAAAAT
>JAUYGA010000258.1 GCA_030690755.1 Nanobdellota archaeon | reverse complement strand
GATATCTCGCCATCCATCTGAAGCAAGGATATCTGACCAGACCTGTTTATCACGGCAAGTGGCACATCAGCTACAGGGCCGTCTTCATAGGCTTCTTCCTTGTAGTCCAGATCAACAACAACCTTATCATCAACTCTACCTACAGATACTGCAGCAACCATGTCTTTCATTGAGATTCCTGCATCTGCAAGGGCCATTGCCGCAGCAGTTATTCCTGCGCATCTTGATCCCGCATTTGTCTGCGTAAACTCTATGAACACATCAACTACTGCGTTTGGAAAGTCTTTAAGATTAACAACAGGCAGCAAAGATTTTTCTGTGACCATTGAGATTTCTTTTGACCTTCTGTTTCCGCCAGGTCTTACTCTTTCGCCATACCCTGAGAAGGGCATCATGTTATAGTGGCATCTGAGAACTCCTTTTTCAGGATTCTGTAAAAATTTAGGGTATAATTCTCGCGGGCCATAAACTGCGGCATATGCTACTGTTTTTCCTATTCTGAAATATGCTGAGCCATCTGCTCTTGGGATAACGCCGACTTTGGCTTCCATATCCCTCAACTGGGAAAAGTTTCTCCCATCATGTCTTTTCGTATAAGCCATTTTTTTCACCTTTTGTGTCTTTCTTCTTGATAATCAATTTTTTCAAGTTTGTTTTAATGTTTTATTGCTGTATCTCTATTGTTGTTGGTTTTCAAACTCAACAGGTTGTGATTGTTCATTTCTCACTTCTAAACCAAGAGATATCAAATACGCTTTTATTACGTCTGTCAGTCCTGAAACATGCGATTCTGTTTCTATTTTTCTTATTGTGTTGACAACAAGGATTTCTTTTTCAGGTTCGCCTTGTATCCAGACTAGACCGTTTTGTCCGACTGTTATTTTTGTTCCTGTCGCATCTTTTATCATGCCAACCATTGAACCGGACTTTCCGATGATTCTTGGAACTTTTGTCGGCGCAACGCTGATTATTCTTCCGCCTCTGATTCTTCTAAGGCCAGGACCTTTTGTTGCAAGGTCCACAAGTTTTTGGCTTGTTACATTGATTACTTTTGCAACAACATAATCTCCGATTGCATAAAATTGCGTGAGGTCTTCGCCTCGTCCTATGAATTCAGATGTTGCATCTTTGACATTTAACATGGCAGTGTAAGCTGAGTTCAACTCAATTCTCCATCCGCTCATTGAGATGTCTATTACTTTGCCAATTATAACATCATTTCTTTTTGGCATATATCTTCCTGACATAGGTATAAGTTTTATCAGTCTGCCATCTACATTTAGCAGTCCTACTTTTGATGCTATAATCTTGTCGCCTTCTCTGTATGTTCCTGCTGCTGGCAAAAAGTCCATGCCTTCAGCAACTTCCTCTCCGGGAATCACTATTGTTTTGTCTTCAACTATTAAGCCCATTTTTTCACCTTTTGCTTATTTTATTATTTTTTCTCATGATTCTTATTGCAGCTTTTTGCTGTCAATCATTTTTTGGTTAATCGCTTTGCGATCATCGTTCTGATTATCACTTTGTGTTGAGCACTTTTAGGTCAATATCTCCCTTTGTCAATGCGTTCAACTTATCTATCAGTTCCTGCTGCAGTCCTGCAGGTATCTCAACAACAACAAGGAGATTTCCAGCATTGTCCCATTCTTCCTGCAATACTTTTCCATACTGTCTTAATGGCTGGTGGCATTTTGCTGCATGCTGCGGAGCCATCTTGATTGAAATTTCGTGAGTTTCAAATCTCATCGGAAGTATCGGCTGTAACTTTTTGATTATTTCTTGAACTTGTCTTTCAACAGGTTGTATTTCATCTATTCTGATTTTTCCTTCGACAAACGCATTCTCTAACCTTGTCAACGGATGAGGAAGATGTGTTCTAGGATCTACGCAGTTTCTATGGATAGTTTCTATGATTCTTCTTCTTTTCAGATCAAGTTCATTTTTCCTGTGTTCTGCTGTAAGCTGGACTTCCCCTTTCTTGATTATCTGTTTTGCAACTTCGTCTGTGTCTGTTGTGCCAAAGACTTTTGTCAGCGCTGTTTCTGAGGCTTTCATTCCTTTTGACGCGTCTTTAAAAACCTCATCTACTGCGAGAAGATCTCCCATACTTACAGTTTTTCCTGCCTTAAACTGAAGCGCTTTTTCGCAATCAACTAAAACTTCAAAATGTCCTTCTGGTGTTGTTAATCTTGCAACAACGGCTTTGTCAACAGTTACCATTTTTTTCACGTCTCCTTACGTCTCATTGATACGTCTTTTTTTTAATTTTTTTATTTTGAATTTATCTTTTTTTGGTCTTTATTCGTCTTTATCTTCTTTTTTCTTGCCTTTTACTTCTTTTACTTTCACTTCATTGAACATCTTTTCAAGGTCCTCTTTCTTGGCTTTTGTGAATTTCTTGTCTTTTAATGCGATGAATGCGGCATCTATCCTGTCTGAACTGAAATCTTCAACAACTGATTTCAATGCTTTTATGCATAGTTTCAAGCCATCATTTATTGATAGGTTCTCATTGTATTCTTTATGCAGAATCTCTTCAACTTCTGTTTCATATTCGCCGATTACTGTTGCGAGATACTGGAAAAATATCCCTGTCGGGTCTGTTTCATACAATCTTGCCCCTTCATCATCAACACCCATTATAAGAATTGAAACACCAAAAGGTCTTAAGCCGCCTGATTGTGTGCATATCTGTTTTAAAGCGCAGATGTCTTTGACAATGGATAGTGTATCTATTGGAGTGTCATATGTTATCTTGTTTTGCTGAGCTTTTAGCTGCGCTCTTTCTATAAGGACACGAGCATCGCTTATTATGCCGGACGCTGCTGCGCCAAGATGATTATCAATCTGGAATATTTTTTCAACTGATTTTGGGACAACAAGTTTGTCAACAAGGCGTTTGTCTGCAATGACTAGCACACCATCTTTACATACCATTCCTATGGCTGTGCTTCCCTGTCTTACTGTTTTTTTTGCATATTCGACTTGAAGAAGTCTTCCGTCAGGGCTAAACATTGTTATTGCTCTGTCATAACCCATCATTTGATGTTCTATAGACGATGATTCTTTTGCCATTTTATCCCTCCTTATTTTCCTCTGCTGAAATCAATTTTGACAATATGTAAACTTGTTCGTTATATCGATAGTAATTGCTTAAATTTGCTTCAACATGAAACCCTGATTTTTCGTAAAAATTTATTGTTTCCTTTTCAGGCTCAGCTATATTGACTTGCACCCTTGCAGTCTTTATTTTTCCTTTTTCAATCAATTGATGGATTTTCTCATCAGCATAGCCCATCAACTTCGTACCAATACCATGTTTCCTGTATTTTTCATTCACAGCAAGGTGCATATATTTGAATGAAGCATGAAGCCCTTCTTTTGACATTGCGCTGGTTCTTACAACCATTGTGCCTGCAAGAACATCTTTCTTTTCTTCTTGAAGTGTTGCAACAATTATGCCGAATGTGAGCGGATTATTCTCCTCAGCCTTTCTTAATTTGGCAAGATACTTTCGTATATCTTTTGTTGGACCGCTGAATACGTTATGGATCTTAAATGATTTCTTAAGGAGTTTGATTACATCTTTCAGTTCTGCCGGTTTGATAGGCCTGATAGTGATAACGCCGTGCGTTTCAATTATTGCTTTTTGTTCCATTTTTTTCTGTTTTGTTTAAGCTTGTTTTTGTTTAAGCTTATTGTAAGCTTATTTAGCTTAGATTGTCCCTAACAAAAATCTTTTTTCCGCTTTTCCGATGACGCCGCTGACGCCGACTGATTTTACAACGACATTTTCGGAATTTATCTTGGTGATTAATGCAAGCGCAACCTTGATATTGTCAACGTATTTTCTGTCAACCCTGATTAGGCCTCTTTGCTTTTTTTGGTTCCACTTATCGCCAAGCAAAATTATACCTGCTTTTGATGCTCCAAGCTCTCCTAAAAAGGCAAGTGTGGCGTCCCAAACTGCTGTGTTTATCTCTTGGAAATTGAATTTTTTATCTGATAAGACTTCAAATACCAAATAACGTTTCTTTTCCCTTAGACTGGGCAGCATTGGTTTGATTTTTTCCAGCTTCTTCACCTCTTAAAGCCAGTTTACGAAAAGCCATAAAAGCGTCGTAAAACATTAGTTTTCAACGAGAAAAAAGTTGTTCTTTTTCCCTCTTCTCTCTCCAAATAAATAGAAAGCTGCATTTATTTATAAAGGTTTTGAAAATCTTTTTTGTGGATTTTTGCAGGTTTTATAAGTTATTTTCTGGATAAAGTGTGTGTCCCAAATGCAGGTCAGCACCATCAGGCAAAACTCCCTAACATAAAACTAACAGAAAACCCTCAACCATAACTTATCTTAAAATACAGGATGACGCTTGCCAGAACCAAAGTCACTGCGTTTGCAATAATAATCGGAAGATTAGCAAGAAATATCCCATAAATCAGCCATAATAAAACTCCAATAAAGAAAAGTATGTACATCCATAATGATATGTCTTTTGTTTTCTTTTCGCGCCATGTCTGAAGTACTTGAGGTATTAGGGCGCCTGTTGTCAAAAGGCCTGCAAGCATTCCGATTAGAGTTATGATTTCCATGAAAGCATTGAATTTAGCGTTTGTTAAATAATCTTTCTATACAGGTTGTTAATATGATATATGTCTAGGGTCACAGGAAATGTCACCCCCATCTTTCTCTTGGTTTAGGTGTGCTTATTTTTAGTCTTTGTTGTAGGTCAAAATAAACCTGAGCAGGTGTTTTCATATACAAACTCCTATGAGGTCTTATATGGTTATATCG
>JAUYGA010000255.1 GCA_030690755.1 Nanobdellota archaeon | reverse complement strand
TTTATTTCAAAAATGATAAAAGGTGATTTATTTTTACCTGTTTTTTTATTTAATGGTAAGTTCAATTTTTGGCAAGCATAATCATAGAGTTCTTTTTTGGCACCCTTCATTTCACTTGTGTTATACCCATAAGAGACAAGTCCAATCAATACATCTACATACTGAATAAAAATATTTTCAAAACTATTTCTTGGTTCTATCAGTTTTACATTACCTACATAAATAGAATTATTTAAAACTTTTTTTAGTAATGGAAGAGGTTTATAGACTTTATTTGTTTTATCATCCACATAAACATAATAATCGTGATGTCCAGAAGCAGTATTCATTTTATGCACAAGAACTTGATAATAAAACTTGTAAAATCCTATATCACTGTTGTTTTGGTGGTATTCAAAATTTACTTTTGAAGTATCGACAACGATTGCTTTAAAAAAATGGAACTCTTGTATCTCTACAAACAGATTTACAAGTTCTTTATAAAAATCAAGCATTTTATAAGATGTCTTTGTCCATTTTATCTCTACATTAAAATTATGTTTTTCTTTTAACTCTTTGATTTGATTTTTTAGGTTATCTCTCTCTTCTCGTTTTAGCCACAGACTACCTATGACCATAAAACCGTTCTCTTCACTCTCTAAAAATTCTAATCTTGATTCATCGCAGTAAATATCAATTTGCATATTGTAGCTCCTTAAGAAGGTTTCTTTTCAATCAACTTACTATTATAATGATTAATAAAAGAGGATAATACAAACTTTTTTTCATTATAACTATTCTCATTTTCTTTAATATTTGAATATTTTTTTTCTATTTTTTCAATAATTTCACTAGGTTCAATAAAGTTTTTAATTTCATTATAATTAAAATCTTTACTTGGATGCTTAACATAGTCAAGTTCAGTATAATGACTAGAACGAGAAATAAAAAGATTTAAAAATTTTATTAAATTTTCATCATCTTGAATATTATCTTTAACATAGTTTATAACGATTTCATTATCTAATCTTTTCCATAAATATAAAATACTTAATCCATTTTGATGATTTAACAGTGGTTTTTTTGATATCCACCGTTCTATTTTATTTTTTAATATGTTTTTTAACTCTTCCAAATGTTCTTTGTTTATAGTATAATTTTCTCCTGCTGATGATATGTTTTCATATTCGCCATGCTCCTGCATAAATGTGCTTACAATAAAACATGATATAGAAAGACTATTATTTGCATTTTCTATAGATTTTTTTATTAACTCATGTCTTTTTACTTCTTCTTGTAATCGATCCATGAGAGAAGAGAATATCCAGTTTAAAGTTGTTATATAAAACTCAGTTGTATCTTCTATATCAAATTCATCCCCTAAATCTATAAGAACATTAAATATTATTTGAAAATTATCTTCAGGTATCTCTTTTTTTGTATAAGATGTCAGTTTTTCTAAAAATTTTTTTATTTTCTTGCTTTTAATTAAATTATTAACAATATTTCTAAACTCATCTTCATTGACAGTTTTATCAATATACTGTTTCATATCATAACTACTAATCTCAGTATCACTTAGTGTTAATGTAAAGTAACTATCAAAATACTCTCTACTGCTAATTTTCCCTTTCTTATTACGCTTAGCCAATTCTTCTACATAATTTCCTTTGTCTAAATCTTGAATTTTTAGGAATAATACTCCCAGTAAATTAAGATAACTATCTTTTGATAATTTTTGTAATTTTGAATAAGAGTTTTCTAAAAAACTTTTTAGTTCTATTCTATATTTTTCCTTATTTTCATTCTCATACTCTTCATGTATAGAACCCGCAAAGTATTCTTTCTTATTTTTAATCAATTCATAAATTTTCGGTTCTAATACTTGAAAAGCAGTAATAGCAATTAAATCTATAACATTAACTTTGTTTTCTAAAGCCAAATAGTTAAATTTTAATACATTAATATATCTAGTAACATCTCTAATATTTCCAAAAAAGTTTTTATAACCACTATAGTAAATATTGTTCCAATATTTGTTATCAAATTTATTTTCATCTAAAAAATAAGGGATAGTCTCTTTAAGTTTTTCTTTTAAAAACTCTTCAACTTTGTTTTTTGATATAGGTGGTACTTCAAAAGGCACATTGATTATTTTTTCTAAATATTCACTCCCATCACCTTTTTGTACTTCTGATAAAGCATCCATTACTATTTCTTTATCCATTGAAGATAGATAAATAGTATTTGGAAAATTACCCAATACTTTAATCATCTGAAAAATTTGCCTTATTTCCGTATTGTTAAGTCTGTCTATATCATCAATGATTATTAGTATTTTTTTATCAAGTTTATGCAGATGTTTTTCTATCGATGCTTTGGTCTGAGATAAGTCTTTTGTTTTTAGTTGTCCCCATTTTTTACTAGCCTTTCCAATACCACTAAATACTTTTGAACTTATACTAGTTAATAGTGATATAGTAGGATCAGGAATTAAACTCATTGGCTCAAAAAAAGTGGCATAAGTTTCAAGCTCTTTACCTATTTTAATAGCTTCCTCGGCATAATCTTTATGCTTTACAGCTTTAGCAAACTCTTTAAAAAAACTACTGATGAGTTGCTGTGTATCTGAAAATAGCCAAGGCTCAAACTTAAAAACAATTGTGTCATTGTCATTTTCAAGCTTCTCAATTATCATATTAACAATAGATGTTTTACCAGAACCCCATTTGCCATATAATCCAATTGTTAAACTTGACTTAGTATCATCACTATAATTTAAGATAGCATTGGCAATATTATCGGAGAACCCTTTTCTATCTAAAAAATCTTCACTTTTACTGTAAATTGGTTTTTCAACACTAATCATATTTTTATATACTCACAACTTCATCAATATCGTGTTGTTTTAGTATTTGAATTGCATTTGTTTTGACAACTGCGTTTTGGAAGCTGCTATCTTTGAATACTACTCTCATAATTTCACTTTGGTATTCTTCTTTTAATTTGGCAATGTTTTCAACAATATCAGTCGTAATATCATCATCAAGACATACAACCAATGAACCATAACCAATGACAAATACTTTTTTACCATCAATGGTTTTTTCTTCAATAGGAAGTGTTAAATCAAGTCCGTATTTGAGAAGGATTTCATAGAGTAAGTCTTCACTTGTTCTCTCTGCTTTTATATTTTCTACACTTTCAAGTAAATTTGTTTCAATATTATCAAAATCAGTATCCCACTCTTTGATATTTGAGCTATCTAGTTTAAATACTTTAAATCCTACATCAAGTCTTGACAAATCTTTGTCTATACTATCGGCTTTAACTTTTTCTCCTGCTCGTCGGATTCGTTCTTTTCCTATTTCACATATGGTTGAGTAATTTTTTTGTCCCGTTGGTTCTGAAAGTTGTACTAAGATATATTTTCTATTTGTACTATTTTCTGAATTTAATTGCATAACTGCATGAGAAGTTGTCGCCGAACCACTGAAAAAATCGAGTATCAAATCACTGTCGGTACAATTATATGAAATCAATTCTTTCGCAAACATATATGGCTTTGGATTGTCAAAGTCCAACTTAAATTCTTTCATTAAATCATCATCACTTCCACCAAAAAAAAGAATTGATGCAATGTTTTCTTCCATATTTTCATGTAGAAAATATTTTCTTTCAGGTTGTTTTTTTTCATCAACTCCAAACAAAATCAGATTATCAACTAATAATTTTCTCATTGTTTCTGAAGGATTTCTCCAACCTTTATCAGGTAATGGACATGGTTTGCTTGTCAATGGATGAAGTAAAGGAATCCAATAATCATCAGGGGCTTTTTTCTTATTCGGCCATGCCATTGAAACTCCACGAAATACAAAACCATTGTCATCAATGTATTTATATGCTTTTTCGCCGTTTGAAAAGTTTTGTTTAGATAACCATTGTTGAAACTCTTCGTTAATTCTTTCTAATGTGTATTCAGATTCAAATTTTTTTATATCTATTTCTAACTCAAAATTTTTAATACATTTTTTCAAATCATCACTTACAGCTATTTTGCCAAGCTTTTTAAAAAGCTGATTAGCTTTATTAATAATTTTTTGTGCATTTTTTTTCGGTCTTTGAAAATGATTGTTTTCTTTAAATGATTCAATATCCTTTGCAAACGCAATGATATTTTCATGTTGATACGCTACTGTATTTGAATCACCTTTTGGATTTCCTTTATCCCATATAATTGTACCAAGATGATTAGTTTCACCAAATATTTCATTGCACATTAAAGACAAATGATGTAGTTCATGCTTTCCTATATGAATAAAAATTACACCATCATTTTTAAGTAAATTTCTCGCAAGTTTGAGTCGTGGATACATCATACTTAACCAATCACTATGGTATCTTCCACTTGTATCACTATTAGTGCTTAGTCTGTTTCCCTCACTATCTACTTGTCCCGTTTGTTCAAGATAATTTTTTATATTGTCTTTGAAATTGTCCTTATATACAAAGTCTTTACCTGTATTGTAAGGTGGGTCAATATAAATCATTTTCACTTTTTTGTGATAAGACTTTTGCAGAAGTTTGAGTACTTCAAGATTATCACCTTCTATATAAAGATTTTGTGTAGTGTCCCAATCTTTACTCTCCTCTTTACAAGGGCGAAGTGTTCCTGTTGAAGGTGTTTGAGCTATTGTTTTGGCTTCACTTTTTCCTGCCCATGTGAAGTTGTATCGTTCAGGTTCAGTATTTGTAAAAAGTCCAAGTTCTTCTTCAAGTTTTGTGAAGTCAATTTTACCTTCACTAAATACTTCGGGGAAGAGTTCCTTTAATTTTTCAATATTTTCATTTACAATGTTCATACTTTTTCCGTCAAGTTTTTCCATATTAGTCCTCATCCTCTTCTTCGTCATCTTCATCTTCATATTCTTCCATACTGTTTTCCATATACTCTTTGCACTCTTCAATAATTCTTGTTTGAAAATCTTCGACACTTATTTCTTCTGAGATAGCTTTAATAATTTCATTGATATCTGATTTATTCATATCTAGTTTAACAGAAATGTAGTCAGTAAATTGATGATCTATACTGTTGTATCCTTTTCTAAACTGTTCAATATATCGTTGGATTTGTTCTTCATAAGTTTTACCACCAAATACATAATCAACAGTTCTTTCGTAACTTGCACAAGTGATTGCATCGTTGTTTTGATTTAAAAAATCAACCATCCCATTATAGGCTTCCAATACATCTTTATTTGCCAAATAAGTTCCATCATAATCTTTCATAACTTTTGCTCCAATTCTTTTAATGTGTCATTTAGTTTTTTTAGTTCCATGTTGAGACTCACTTTTTCATTAAAATTTGTCTCTTTTTTAATTTTGTTTTTTAATTCGATTATTTTTGAATTAGTGTTGCTTATTTTATCTAAAAGCTCTTTGGTTTCTTCGGTAGTAGATAATGAACCGCTATATTCTGAAGCGTTAAATGCCACTATTTTGTCAAAATAACTAT
>JAUYGA010000251.1 GCA_030690755.1 Nanobdellota archaeon | reverse complement strand
GGGGATGTTGCCGGAAATGCGAGAAAAGATGCAGAAAAACGAATTGGAAAACCAATTTCTTCAAAAAATAATTATTTGCGGTTGTCGGAAAAAAAGAAGAAACAGCTAAAACAATCTCGATAAGAACTTCTCACAAAACATTCATAATCCGAATAAAAGAACTAACCGTAAAGTAATCATCAATCAAAAAGAAAACATATTCATCTCAGTCTTGAGCCGCATTTGCTGCAGAAATTGTCATCGCCTCTTGCTCTGAAGCTGCATACTGAGCAAAAACCAATTACTCCTCGAGGTACTGCTTGAGGTCGTTGCGGTAATTTTTCCGGAAGAATAACGAAAGCTACGAAAAACTTTCGAACTTCCACTCGCCAAGCACCCTGGTATGTGCATAGCATCTTCAAAATTCTCGACGTGGAGTTGGAAGGAGCTGTGTTCCCGTAGGGAGCAACCCCTCACAACGCTCGTCGCTGATTTTTGATTAATGAATTTTGACCTTAGGATGCTATGCACATACGCACCCTGCAAAACTATTTAAACGGAGAAGTATTATCAAACTCAAAAATGGATAATGCGTTAGTGGTTTTTCAGGAAAAGAAAATAGAGGAACGGTATTTCTCTGCAGTTTTGGCCCTAAAAGATTGTTGTGTCATTATGAGGGCTGTTTAAAATGTCAAAAGAAATAATGCCAAGGGATGAAATGACTGATTTTCTTATTTATACAACTCCTGAAGGCAATGTGAAAATTGAAGCATTTTTGCATAATGAGAATGTTTGGCTTACGCAAAAACGAATGGCTGAATTATTTGGAGTTGAAGTAAACACTATTAATTACCATATAAAAGAAATATTTGATTCAAAAGAATTAGACGAAAATGCAACTATTCGAAAATTTCGAATAGTTCAAAAAGAAGGCGATAGAGATGTTCAAAGAGAACAAATCTTTTACAATCTTGATGTTATTATATCGGTCGGATACCGGGTAAATTCCAGGCAGGCAACTCATTTTCGAATATGGGCAACCAATATCCTGCACGAATATATTATTAAAGGATTTGCTATGGATGATAATCGTTTAAAAAATGGGCAATACTTTGGCAAAGATTACTTTGATGAAATTTTGGAGAGAATTCGTTCAATCAGGGCAAGCGAGCGAAGAATCTATCAGAAAATCACAGATATATTTGCTGAATGCAGCATTGATTATGACCCGAAATCAGAAATAACTAAAGCTTTCTATGCAACAATTCAGAACAGATTTCATTATGCGATAACTGGACAGACTGCCGCTGAAATCATATATGCAAAGGCAGATGCTAAAAAGAAACAGATGGGTTTGACAACGTGGAAACATGCGCCGAAGGGAAGGATATTAAAATCAGATACAACGATTGCCAAGAATTATCTTTTCGAAAAAGAAATTAAACGGCTTGAGAGAGCTATCTCGGGCTTTTTTGATTATATAGAGGGAATTATCGAGAATAGGACTGTCATGAAGATGAATGATTTAGCAGAAAGCGTCAATAAATTCCTGGAATTTAATGAGTTTAAGATTTTGGATGGAAAAGGAAAAATTTCTTATACGCAAGCTGAAGAAAAAGCTTTCAAGGAATATGAATTATTTAATAAAACTCAGAGAATAGAATCCGATTTTGACAAATTTAGCATGAAATTGTTGGAGAGTAAGAAATGTCTTAATGCAGAAAAAAAGAGGAATAGGCCAAGCTAAAGGCGGCTGCTGGAAGGTTCCTTAAATGCCAGTATTTAACAATTCAAGAACTTAAATCTTTGAACAGTTTCTTTTTTCATCCAACCTTCAGTAATCTATTTTTCTTCCCATCTTTTCATGTCTTTTCTCATTTCTGCGATTCTTTTCAGGTCTTCTTTTGTTTTTATCTTGTTGCATCTTGTGCAGAGTGTCTGAAGATTTTTCATGTCCCATGCATCCCCACCCAAAGAAATAGGCGCAATATGGTCTGCTATTAGCTTTTTCTTTCTGGATTTGCCGCACATAACACAGGAGTAGTTATCACGTCTAAAGACTCTCCTTCTTACATCGCGCCAGTCGGTCTGTTCCAGCAGTTCATTAACATACCTGTCAGTGCAGTCTGATGAGCAGCATCTCCAGTCTGTTCTTCTGTTCCAATCCGTTTTTGGCTTTCCGCATGATGGACATTGGTTGTTTTTAATCCTCTCGAGCGCAGTCGGATCTACAACAGTAAGTCTTTTTTGTCTTTTAGCGAATAGGTTGTCTTCCATTCAGATGGAAAACATCAAGAATTATTTATTACTTGCTCATATGAGTTAGAATGTTTTCTTGCTCGGAAAGTTTACAAAAACTCCGAAAATTAAATCAAAAACTATAAATAATGATTGATCAGCCGTATGTGCATAGCATCTTCAAAATTCTCGACTATGCAGTTGAGGGAGCTGCTTCCCCGTAAGGGACAACCCCCAGCAACGCTCGTCGATAATGTTTGATTAAGGAATTTTGACCTTATGATGCTATGCACATACGATCAGCCGGGTTTGCAACGGGAGTTTTAACATAAAATACCGAAACATTTAAATATGAGTAATAAATTACTCAATTGAGTAAAATGTTACACAATAAATATTTTTGGATTCTGGAACAGTTTTTAGGGGAGTGCGATAAGGAGGTCTATGGCCGGCAGTTGGCAAAAAAACTTCCTATGAGCCAGAAAGCGATAGCCCTTTCTCTTGATGAGCTCGAAAAAGAAGGGATTCTGACATCAAGAGCTGAAGGCAATATGAAATATTTCAGGCTAAACACGAAGAACACCGAACTAAGAGACATCCTGATTATGGCTGAGCTCACAAAGAAGGTTAATTTCATGAGAAAGCACAGGACTCTGGCAAACATTTTCAGAAGAGATGAAAGAATCGTAGGAATATTTGGCAGTTATGCCAGAGGAGAAGAGCATAAAGCCTCGGATATAGACTTGTTCATAATAGGCGGCAAATCAGGAGACGATTACAGCAGGAAAGCCAAGTCATTTGACCTGGATGTGAGCATAAAATATTTTTCAGAAAGTGAATTCAGGACTTTGCTTAAAAACAAGAATAATCTTGGCAAGGAGATGGTAAAAGCCCATGTGATGGTTTTTGGGGCAGAAAAATTCATAAGCCTTGTCTGGAGGGATTTCTATGGTTTCGATTAGCTGGTGCTTGAGCCAAAAAAAGGGCATAAAAATATCTTCGCCGAATGAGAATATGTCTGATTCATATCTTAGGATGGCAGAGGAATCTATAGGAATACTCGGCAGAGTGGAAAAAAGCAAGATATGGACTGCAACAACTGCCTATTACATATTTTACTATTCCCTTTACGCCATGATGCTCCGGCTGGGAATAAAATGCGAAATTCACTCATGTTCTTTGGAGTTGATGAAAAAGTTGTTGAACGACTTTTACAGTGATAGAGATATTGAAATGATTGAAAAAGCATTTTCGGCGCGAAGCGATCTGCAATATTATGCAGACAGACCTGTAGATGACAGGACAATTGAGGAGGTCCGAACATATTGCAAGCAGTTTTACATAAAAACAAAAGACATCTTGTCAAAAATCACCGAATCAGAGATAAATTCAGTCAGAGAAACTCTCATTAAAATAAAAAAAGAGTAAAGGAAGAAGCATTAAGAAATAATCATTATCTTTTTCTTCCTCGTGAAGGTTACGGAAAGTCCGAAATTTCTGTCAAAATATTTATATACTTGAAAACAACTATAAAAAAACCATTATTTACGAAGTTTTAAAAAAATACAACCTTAAAAAAAAGAAAAAAAAAGAAAAAAACAATGCATCATTTATGCATTGAATATCTCGCCTACATCAGGCGCTTGTTCTGATCCTGCGGCTGCTTCAAACATGGTCTTTGTTCCAAAGCCAAACATTCTTGCAATGATAGATGTTGGGAATACCCTAACACGAACATTGTATGCTTTTATAGCTTCGTTGAACGCAACTCTTGACTGTTTGATGCGGTTTTCAGTTCCAGCAAGCTCATCCTGAAGCGATAAGAAATTCTCATTTGCTTTCAGGTTAGGATAGTTTTCTACAACAACCATCAGTCTTGCAAAAGCAGATTCCATATTGTTTGCCGCTGCCATCTTATTATCAATAGTCTTTGCATTTGCCCATGCAGATCTTGCTTCAGTAATCTTTGTCAGCAAATCCCCTTCATAATTTGTATATGTCTTGACAGTCGATACAAGATTTGGTATAAGATCGAATCTTCTCTGGTAGTCTGCCTGGACATTACCCCATTTCTCATTGACATTCTCGTCAGCTCTGACAAGTCCGTTATATGCGCCGGCAACCCATAGCAGAACAAGGATTACAAAAATACCTAATCCTATGAGAACATAATGTCCTGGCTTTAGACCGCCTTTGCTTGGTGTTTCTTCAACATCACTTTCTTCTTTGTGCTTTTTCATATTTTTCCACCTCACGCTTGTGAATGTCATGCAATTTTTCTATTTCTCCAAAATCAGCCCACATGCCGCCGCATCTGTCGCATACATCCAGTATTATGTTCTTCTTTTTCAATTTTTCCATATGGATGCGGCATCTTGGGCAGAGCAAAAGCTCTTCGCCTGTCTTTTTGTCGATTATCTTTTTATGAGCTTTGTCTTTTAATTTTTTTCCGAACAGTTTTCTTAACATAATTTCACCCCGAGTTATAATGATTAAAGTTGATAATGAAAATGATTGATTGGAATAATTACCAACCGCCTCCAGCTCCTCCGCCGCCAAAGCCTCCTCCACCAAATCCACCGCCGCCAAATCCTCCTCTGCCGAAACCTCCGCCAAAAAGGGTTGTTGCGCCAGCAGCAGCTCCGAAATACCTGCTTTCTTTGCCTTCTTTCTTTAATTTATTTTCATGGATTACAGCAGCAGTTATCGCAATCGCAACAATTAATACAATGATTATGATAGTTATTATCGCAACCTTATTGTTAAGATCATCTGATTTTTTGGCAGAGACAAGCTCTTCAGGGTCTGTCTGGTTTATAAGTATTGTTTCAATTGCAAGGGATGCTTCAATGGTTCCTTTCCCATATTCTTCATTTATAAAGTTAGGAACAATATAAACTCTGCCAATTCTGCCAATCTTAGCGTCATTAAACATTCCTTCAAGGCCGCTGCCGACTTCAAACCTGTAATTTCTGTCGTCTACAGCAATTAGAAGCAAGAGGCCGTTATCTTTGTCTGTATCGCCTAGTTTTCCCTGCGCAAGATTGATTGAATAATAGTCAATAGCCTCTTCGCCTGTTGTTCTGACAGTCACAATAGCATACTGAGCTCTTTCAGAATCATAAATCCTTTGGGCAATCGATGTCAGCTCGCTCTCTTCTGCAGAGGTGAATATGTCTGCATAATCATTAACATAGCTTTTGATTGATACTTCGCCTGTGTAATATGCATTTGTGTCATTTTCTGAATTTTCTGCGGCATTTACAATATCAGAAAAAAAAGTAATACTAAGAAAACATACTATAACAATCATGCCCCAGCTAAAATATTTGCCTTTTGCCATCCCCTTATCACCGCTATGTTTATAGAAGTCATATTAGTTCTTGTTTTATAAAGCTTATTGTTAAAATCCTAAGAATATGCGCGCAATCTGTATCATCAGAAGATCTAGTCTTTTTCTGATTTATCCCTATCAATTAGCTTAGCGGACTTAGCATTCTTATCCTTTTTGTCAATCTCATTTAGTCTTTCTTCCCAAACAGATTCTAACCAAGAGGTTTCACCTGATTTTGATGCTTCACCTACTTTCTTTACAATAGGTCTCCTTATAGGATGTTTTTTTACAGGAGATATCAGTCTTGATCTTATGAGTCTTTTTTTCTTTTTCCTGAAACCAAAAAACAGAGACCAGAGCAGTGTTCCAACTGTGAAGGATATTACAAGTAAGATCAAAAGTGAGAACAGCAGTCCTATTCCATAGACTGATGATGGTTCTTCAACATATCCTATCTTGGCAAGGCTGAACTCTGATTTACCTTCTGCGTATTTTATCTCTAGTTCAGATTTTCCTTCAAGTGTCAATTCAAGCGTCAGATTCTCGTCTAGTACAGACAGTTTGTCAAGTTCCTTGCCATTATAGTACAGCACAACATCATTCAAGGCATAGTCGCATATGTTCTCTATAGTTATGTTAGCTATGTTGGCATTTATCTGTTTCTTTGTTATGACAAGGCAGTCTTTTCTTTCTTTTACTTCTATTTCTTTTTGCGCAAGCAACCTATAGTCAGAGGTTTGCGCTTCTACAAATAAGTCATAGATTCCTATTTTCTTAGGCCCGTTAAGCGCGCCTATGCTTGTCAATTCTTTGAATGCATCAAGTGTTATGTCTTGTTTTCCTGAGGATATTCTCTTTCCATCTTTGGATTGCACCCAGTATTCTACTTTGAATGTGTGAGGTATTCCTTCCATGTCAACTAAGGAGTAATTGAACTTAAATTGCGAATCTGAAGTGATGTATCTTGGATATTGTTTTATTGATAGATCGAGTATTTTCTGCATCACTTTTAATTTGACGAGTTGTTCTTTTGTCGAGTCTTCTTTACAGATTATTTTTATTCCGAAAGTGTATTCTCCTAAAGGTATGCTTTCTGACAGGAATCTATACTTGAATGTTTTTAGTTCGCTTGGGTTTATCTTGAAATCTTTTTCTGAGTCAAGGAATTGCGAGATCTGCGAATCTGTCGCAATCATGTTGCAGCCAATAATCGACGTTGCTCTGGTATTCTTTATTGTCATAGCTTGTTCTGCAAACTCTCCTTGATGGATAACTATATCTTGCGTAAGAGGGGATAAGACAAGCCTGTCTGTTGCTGTGTCATTGAATATTTTTGAAAAGTCAAAGTTTGATGTTCCGCCGATTCCGCTTCCGCCTCCGCCGCCTGAAGATGGAGTTGATGTTGCTGCTGTTTCTTGTATGCTGAATCCAGACAATGAGTTTACGTCTATTATGAAATAATTAGCAGTCTTGTCTTGTGTTATCTGGGCAGTTATATCCGTCCATGAACCATAGCATGTTCCTAGCGTGAAATTCCAGTCATTGCACTTATAGATTTTCAGATTGTTCTCATTGCTGTATGAGATATTTGTGTAATTGAAAAGTATCCTTATGCTTATTGTTGAATTATACGTTGATTCTATTCCTATCGTTGCTAAATATCCTGAAATTGGCGGGGCAATCTCTTCATAGCGAAGGGTTTCATTAGAATCTATTGACAGGTTAATTCCTCTAAGCGTTACTGTTGCAAGACCGTTATTAGGAACATATTCATAATCCACGAGGAAGTCTGACACTTGTTCGTCTGTCCTTGAACCATTTATTACATAATCATAAAGCGATAAAGTGGAATTATGGATTGATATTGTTACTTTTCCTGCAAGAGATTGGTTTTGACCAGCAAGATTGTACTGCACAGTTGTCCTGTTAAGACCTACTACAAAAGTATCATTCTTTGTTATATTATTTCCATAATCATCTCTGACAAGGATCGTTACATTATAGATTCCTGTCAGGTATCCAACAAAGTTAGTTATTGTTGAATTAGTGTATGAATATATTGAGCCGTTTGGCGCAGTTATTGTTATTGCATATGAGTTGACTGCAATATTGTCTGATGCATATACTGTCAAATTGATTGATTCGTTCTTAAGCAGCATTTTTGAGTAAGGCTGCGCAGTCACATTGATTATCACAGGCGGAACTAAGTCATAAGTGGCATTTGTGGTGAAATTATAGATTCCTGACATCTTGCAGTTTCCGAAAATATCGCAGCTGGATATATTATAGTAGTATAAAGTATTCTGATCTAGGCCTGTCAAGAAAAGAGCATGGCTTGTGTTTAAGCTTAGGTTTGATGATGTTGATATGCTGCTGTTCAAAACGCCATTCAATGAGCTCTTGCCGTAAAATATTGTTCCATTGGATGCTTCACTGCTTATCCAGGAGATAACTGCGCTGGTATTTGACGCATTGGTGACATTTGCGCTTACGACAGAAGGCCCTGTCAAATCAATGATTATTGTTCTCTGTTGGTTGCTCTGCTGGTTTCCTGCTGAGTCATTGCAATAAGCGATGAAATTGTATGTTCCATCTCCTAAAGTTAAAGTCCACCAGTAATTATTTCCGCTGCTGTAAGGCGTTGTATTAGTTATGTTCACAGCGCCAGTTAGATTCAGCCAGACAATCGCAACAAATGTTTCATTGCAAGTGATATTAAAAGTATGCGTCTGGTTATTGGTGTACGTCCCATTTTCAGGCGTAGGATTATTCCATCCGCTAGCATTTATTGTCGTAAGATTCGGGGCAGTTTTATCTACATAGAACCATGTTGTCTTATTGTTGGCATTCTGAGGACTGCTTGAATCCCTCGCATATACAAACAAGGAATAGTTTCCGTCAGCAAGCGCATTGACATTTATGAGATTGGTTATCAGGTATGTTGGCTGCACAAGATCAAATGCATTGAAGTAAATCTGAGTTCCTGCAAGACTTATATTATAGTAACTGTAATTCAACAGATGGTTT
>JAUYGA010000241.1 GCA_030690755.1 Nanobdellota archaeon | reverse complement strand
TATATTATTGTTTTATTATTTCTTTTTTGAATTTCTTGCTCTGATGCCTGAATTTCCTATATGCAAAAAATCCGATTACAGATAAAACAATGACTGCAAGTATCCAGTTAAATTTGCCATTGCTTGCTATAAAACCATATTTTTTTGCATCTGTTGCACTGTACATTTTCATGTTCAGAACGATTTGTTCGTCTATCAGCTGGTTATAGTTGTCTTTGTAAGATAACTTGACCAATAGCGGAATGAATGCCTTGTTTGTCTTTGTGTATATGGTGAATTCAGCTGTTTGGAAGTCATCGCTCTTCAGGATTCCTAAATATGATTTTGGAGAAGACAAAATCTCGTAGTCATCACTAGGCATCAGTTCAAGAACCGCATATCTCATTTCAGATAAACCTGTGTTTGAAACACTTATTGTCACTTTTCCTTTTTGGTTTTTGCTGAAGACTTTTGTGTCATCTATGTTTATCATATAACTTGGCTTTTCATCCACTATAACGGAAACTGTGTTTGTCTTGCTATAATTTGCTCCTAAAGTATCTGAAAAGTCCGCTGTTAGAGAAAATTGATGCACTTCTGATTTTGCATCGCCGTTGCTTATAACTTTGAAAGTTATGTCTGTTTCCTCATTTGCGCCAAGGCTGGTTATTATTTTTTCATCGCTTCCTAATATTGAAAAATAAGTTGCGCTAGGCTGCAGTTTTAGCCTTATGTTGTTTATAGGAGACGCAAAAACATTTTTTATTGTTATCTTTATGTCAGCAGTTTCTCCAGGAGATATTCTTTCAGGAAGAACTTTTATATCTTCAATCAGCAGCCTTACATTCTTTGTCTTGACATCAACTTCGAAATCATCTAGTTCGATGAAAGTTTTTAGATTACTTGTTCTGTACTTTATTTTAAGAGCAGTTGGTCCGTCAATTGCATTCTTATCGACTCTTAACCTGTATTTTATGTAAACACTATCCCTTCCAATCTGTCCTCCATTTATCTTTCCGAGACTTTTTTCAGCATTATCTCCATCATCTAGGTAGAACGGATATTCTGGAAGCAGAACAAAAGTGACGTTTTCTGCGTCAGTTGTTCCATAATTTTCAACTGAAAAGCGTATGTCAACATATTTTCCTGGTTCAACTGGCGCAGGATCTTGGTTCAGGAGAGCAATATGCAAATCCTCGCTATAAGGAAAGCCTGATGCTGCTTCAACATCGCTAGCATTAATTGCAGATAATATTGCAGAGAATGCAAGTATCGTGATTCCCACCAAGCTGAATAAGATTATTTTATTGTTTTTGTTTGTTTTTTTCATTTTTATTCCTCCGTTAGATTGTTGTTGGTTGTAATTATTATCTATTTTTTTAATAAATACATATTATTATGATTTGCTGCAGACACCATCTCTGATATGGATTATCCTTTGCGCAGCTTTTGCTTTATCAGAATCATGCGTGACCATTACAACTGTTGTTCCATCTTTATTCAGCTTTTTTAGGAACGCCATTATCAGTTCTCCAGTTTTTGTGTCTAAGTTTCCTGTCGGTTCATCTGCCAAAATCATCTCAGGACTGTTTGCAAGAGATCTTGCTATTGCGACACGCTGTTGTTGTCCTCCTGAAAGTTCGCTTGGTTTGTGATTGGCTCTATCTTCCAAATCAACAAGCTGCAAAAGTTCCATTGCCTTTTTTTCCCTTTCATGCGCGCTTTTGTTCTGGAAAAGCATTGGCAGCATGACATTCTCTAAGGCGGTCAAAGATTGGATAAGGTTGAATTGCTGAAAAACAAAGCCAATCTTTCTTCCTCTGATCTGAGCGAGTTTTGACTCTCCTAATTCAGAGATGTTTTGCCCATCCAGTTTAATGATTCCTTTTGAAGGAACGTCAAGACAGCCGACCATATTCATAGCAGTTGATTTTCCTGAGCCGCTTGGACCAGAAATAGCGACAAACTCTCCTTTGTAAACCTGCAGTGTCAGACCTCTTAAGGCATTAACTGTAACTTCGCCCATCTGATATATTTTCCAGACATCCTTAAGTTCGATTATCGGTTTTTTTGCCATTTTGATAGTTATGTTTTATTATTTATTTTCCATATTTTTTGCATTTGTTTTCTAAAAATTTTCCTCTTCTATGTCTTTTCTTACCTTTTGTATTAGTTTTTCAAGCTTTATCATCTGATTATTATAGTCTTCCAAAATCTTTATTTTTTTCTTATCCCTATCTGATTTTGTTTTGTCTTTGTATTTTTTTATGAGTTCTGGCAGTTTTTCTTTTAAGGTTGCGATGACTTTAGTTTCCTTGACAAACAATGCGTTTTTTATGACCTCAAACATGTTTTTTTCCATTGAAAGGTATATTTTTTTGCTTCCAGGTTTTTTCCCCTTCTTGATGATGTCCATCGATTCGAGAATTTTTGCTTTGTTGCTTATTGATGCAAGGCTATATCCTGTTTTTGTCGCAATTTCATTTAGAGAGATCTCTTCTGGTTCGAGATAGACAATGGCGTAAATAGTCATAAGAAGGTCATCTTGCAGAGTGTTTTCTCCAATCTTTTTGTAAATTTCTATGAATTCATGTTCTAGTTCTTTCATTTTTCTTCCTTTGTTAATTTCGTCTTTTAC